>JAIXQM010000031.1 GCA_027485735.1 Sphingomonadales bacterium
ATCTTCATCGGCAGCTGCACCAACAGCCGCATCGAGGATCTGCGCGTGGCTGCCGATGTGGTGCGCGGCCGCAAGGTGGCCGGCAACGTGCGGCAGGCGCTGGTGGTGCCGGGTTCCGGCCTCGTGAAGCGCCAGGCCGAAGCCGAAGGGTTGGACCGCATCTTCATTGATGCCGGCTTCGAATGGCGTGAGCCGGGGTGTTCCATGTGCCTGGGCATGAACCCCGATCAGGTGCCGGCCGGCGAGCGCTGTGCCAGCACCTCGAATCGCAATTTCGTTGGCCGGCAGGGCCCGGGTGCGCGCACGCACTTGTTGTCGCCCGCGATGGCAGCAGCGGCGGCTATTTCGGGGCATCTGGTTGATGTTCGCCAGTTAATGCGCTGATTCGGACTGAATTGTCTGGGTTTCACCCTCAATAGCCGCCATCAGAACGAGGCGGTAATGGTTCCTAAACGGCTTCTCCCGTATGTTTGTCTCTTACGAGGGGTAAGCAAAGGACGGAATGTTGCGACAAGGCAGCAGACCGACATCGGTTCTGATGAGCCGCCTGGCCCCCTTCACCAAACGATCTTGGGGTCTGATCGTATTGGTGGTGGGGCTGTTCTTCGCGCTATGGGTGGCACCAGCGCGAGCTGAGAACGTGCAACTTGCGTACCGGCAAGTTCCGACCTGTCAGGGCAACAGCTGCATCACCCCCATTGCACCGGGTTCGGGCAAGGACATGCCCAGCAAATGGACGTGGTTTGCCGTTGATCCTGCCCGGCTGCAGCGCATGCCGGTGGGCTGGAACCTGGTGATCGACAATGTCCGCTTTACCGCCATCGAAATTCGGGTGGTGCACGAAGGCGGCGTGGCGGTGATCCGCCGTGGCCAGTTCGAGCTCAGCCGCAACTGGACAATGGGCAATAATCTGCGCTTCCAGATTCCGGTGGCGGGCCCTGATGTGACGGCCATCCAGATCGGCTATCGCAACATGGACGGGCCGGGCCTGCTGCGCACCATCAAGGCGATGGATGCCGCCGGCCATGAATCGCATGTGCTGCGCTGGACGGTGCAGGTCGCCCTGGTTCTCGGCATGTTGTTCTCGGCCTTTGTCTACAACATGTTCCTGCTCACCTGGCTGCGCACCGGGTTCCAGCGCTGGTATGTCGTGTGGCTGGCGGGCAGCCTGGGCTATCTGCTGGTGTGGTCGGGCGCGATCCTCAATATCTTCCCGTTCCTCGCCGGGCCGGCGGCGGTGCGCACCTTCTACCTGCTGCTTGGCTTGATGGTGGTGTCCGGCGCCGCCTTCTTCTTCTCGCTGATCGAGAAGGACAAGTTGCCCCAACGCCTGATCGATTTTGGTCAGCTTGCCGGCATGGGCGTGGCGCTTGCATCAGTAGTGGCGGCGTTCGACACGCTGTTTCCAGCAGCGCTGGGCGATCTTCTGCTCAACATCACGCTGATCATCGTCACGCTTACGCTCACTGTTGGCTCGGGCTTTGCGGCGCTGCGCGGCAGCCGGGCGATCTGGTACTATCTGGCTGGTTGGCTGCCGGCGCTGGCCGTGCTGGTGTTGCGTATCTTCCGCAACTTCAGCCTGCTGCCGCAAGATGATCTGGTCGATCTTGCCGGCTTTGCCGCCGTCGGCTGGGAATCGCTGCTGCTGTCGCTGGCCATTGCTGATCGCTTCCGCCAGCTGCGCCGCGATGCCGATGCCGCCGATGCCGAGCGCGATACCCTGTTTCGGGTGGCCACCACTGATGCGCTCACTGGGCTGGGCAACCGCGCCCTGTTCCAGAACATGCTGGAACAGCCGCTGACCCGCAATTCCGGCATCGATGTGATCGCCATCGATATCGATTTCCTGAAGCAGACGAACGACATGGCCGGCCATGATGCGGGCGATGCGCTGATCGTGGCGGTGGCAGAACGGCTGACAGCAGCGGCCGGCCCCGAAGCCAATATCGCCCGGGTTGGCGGTGACGAGTTCGTGATCCTGCTGACCGGCGCGGCGCGCGAACGCCTGTCGGCCGTGCGCCAGATGATCGCGCTGTCGTCCGGTGTTCCGCTGCGCCATTCGGGCCATAATCTTACCATCTCGATCTGCGCTGGCCACAGTTCGTCGGAAAACAAGGGCGTGGCTCTGGCCCGCATCTTCAAGCAGGCCGATCTGGCGCTGTACCGGGCCAAGGCGGCGGGCCGCGGCTGCTGGCGCAGTTATGACAGCAGCATGGCCGATGAAGCCGAAGCGCGCAGCCGCCTGTTGTCGGAAGCCCGTGTTGGCCTGGCTGGCAACCAGTTCCTGCTGCATTATCAGCGCGTCGTGCAGCTGGATGATACGCTTGTTGGCTATGAAGCGCTGCTGCGCTGGCAGCATCCGCGGCTGGGCCTGCTGGCCCCCGGCGATTTCCCCGATGTGCTGCGCGAATCAACGCTGCTGCCGCAGTTGCAAGCCCATGTGCTGAAATCGGCGCTGGAGCAGTTGGCCCGCCTGCGGAGCGACGGCAGGGATCTGACCATGGCGATCAATTTCGTTGGCAGCCAGTTGCAGGGCACGGCCGCTGCCGTCGCCATCTTGGATGAACTGGCCCGCCACCGTGTGCCGCCGCATGCGTTGGTGGTGGAAGTGACGGAATCGGTGGTGATGAGCGGCCTGGGGGGCGCGCTGATCGAGGCGCTGGAATGCCTGCGTGATGCCGGCGTGAATGTGGCGCTGGATGATTTCGGCACCGGTCATGCAAGCCTGATCCAGCTGCGCGACGTGCCGGCCAACATCGTCAAGATTGATCGCAGTTTCATCGGCCGCCTTTCGGAATCGGCCGGCAACCAGCAGGTGGTTCGCGCCACCATCGATCTGGCGCATTCGATGGGCAAGCAGGTGGTGGCTGAAGGGGTGGAGAATGACGCCCAGCGCCAGCTGCTCACCCGGCTGGGCTGCGATCTCGCCCAGGGCTGGCTGTTCGGCCAGCCGCAGCCGTTCCCGCTGACACGGCGCGCTGCGGCCTAGGCCTCTCGCGTCATCACCGGATCAAGGATGGTGTCCACCGCTTCGGCGGCCATGGCCTGATAATCGGTGCTGTAATGCAACCCGCGGCTTTCGCGGCGGCGGCGCGCGGAACGCACGATCAGATCTGCGACTGTCACCAGATTGCGCAGCTCGATCAGATCGGCGGTGATGCGGAAATTGCCGTAATAATCCTGCACTTCCTTGCGCAAATTTTTCACCCGGTGGGCGGCGCGTTCCAGCCTTTTATCGGTGCGCACGATGCCGACATAATCCCACATGGTGCGACGCAGTTCGTCCCAATTGTGGGCGATCACCACTTCCTCGTCGCTGTCGGTCACCCGGCTTTCATCCCAGGGCTTTACCCGCGGCGAGTTCTGGGCGGTTTGCGCGGCAATGTCGTCAGCCACGGCCTGACCGAACACCAGGCATTCCAGCAGCGAGTTCGACGCCAGCCGATTGGCGCCGTGCAGCCCACTCTGGGTCACTTCGCCGGCCGCCCACAGACCGGCCAGATCGGTGCGGCCATCCAGCGTCACCATCACGCCCCCGCAGCTGTAATGCGCCGCCGGCACCACCGGGATCGGCACCTGCGTGCAATCGATATCCAGCTCTAGCAGTCGGGCATGGATGGTGGGGAAATGGGCACGCACGAATTCCGCACCCAGATGGGTGAGATCGAGCAGTACATGTGGGATGCCAAGCCGCTTCATCTCGGCATCGATGGCCCGTGCCACCACGTCACGCGGGGCGAGTTCCAGCCGGTCGTCATAACGCGCCATGAAGCGGCTGCCGTCGGGCAGTTTCAGGTGGCCGCCTTCGCCGCGCGCCGCCTCGGTGATCAGGAAATTGCGCACCTCGGGGTGATAAAGGCAGGTCGGGTGGAACTGATTGAATTCCATGTTCGATACCCGGCACCCCGCCCGCCACGCCATGGCGATGCCGTCGCCGGTCGCGCCATCGGGGTTGGTAGAATAAAGATAGACGCGGCTCGCCCCGCCGGTGGCCAGAACCGTGGCCGGCGCGACAAAGCGCACGACATGCCGCTTCTTCACATCCAGCGCATAGACGCCGTGGCAGCGCCGCTGTGGGAAGCGTTCGTGCAGCACGTGGCGATGAGTGATCAGATCGACCGCAGCCATGTGCGGCACCAAGGTGATGTTGGGATGCGCCTGCGCCGCCTTGATCAGCGCCTGTGAAACCGCCCAGCCAGTGGCATCATCGACATGCACGATGCGGCGATGGCTGTGGCCGCCTTCGCGCGTGAGGTGCCAGCGTTCCGACACGGTCTCGCCGGGATTGAACGGCACGCCCAATTCCGCCAGCCGGTCGATCGCGGCCGATGCATTGCTGGCGACATATTCAACCGTGGGGCGGTGGTTGAGCCCGGCACCGGCCACCATCGTGTCTTCCACATGCGCCGCAACCGTATCGCCGGCATCCAGCACGGCGGCGATCCCGCCCTGTGCCCAGGCCGTGGAACCATCGGCAAGATCGCCCTTGGCCAGCACGGCCACCGTGCCATGTTCGGCCAGGTGCAATGCCGCCGTCAGCCCGGCCGCACCGGAACCCACCACGATGGCATCGAAATGGCGGGCCTCAGGCGGCGGCGCTTTTGCCACTGGTCAGCTCCAGGAACACATCTTCCAGATCGGCTTCGCGGGTGGAAACCTCCACCACGACCAGCCCGGCAGCACCCACCATCGCTAGCACGGCGCCGGCATTGTTGCTACGCTTGTCATAGGTGATGACCAGCGTCCGCGGGCCCTTCAGCTCCACCGCCTTGCAGCCGACAAGCGCCGGCGGCACGGCGGCAAGCTCGCGGTCCACCACCACTTCCAGGACCTTGTCACCGGTGGTGCCGAGCAGTTTCGATGTTTCGTCGTTGGCGACCACCTGGCCGTGGTTGATGATGGCGATGCGATCGCACAGGCTTTCGGCTTCTTCGAGATAATGGGTGGTCAGCACGATGGTGGTGCCCATGCTGTGCAGTTCACGCACATAATCCCACAGCAATTGCCGCAGCTCGATATCAACGCCTGCCGTCGGTTCATCCAGCACCAGCACTGGCGGATTGTGCACCAGCGCTTTTGCCACCAGCAGCCGGCGCTTCATCCCGCCCGAAAGGGTGCGCGAATAGACATGCGCCTTGTCGTCCAGCCGCACCGCCTTCAGCAATTCCATCGTCCGGCGCTTGGCCTTGGGCACGCCGAACAGGCCGGCCTGCAATTCCAGCGTTTCAAACGGCGTGAAGAAGGCATCGAACACCAGTTCCTGCGGCACGATGCCGATGCTGGCCTTGGCGTTGCGCGGATGCTCGTCGATGTCGAAGCCCCAGATGCGGGCGCTACCGGCCGTCTTGTTCACCAGGCCGGCCAAAATATTGATCGTCGTCGATTTGCCGGCACCGTTGGGGCCGAGCAGGCCGAAGATGGAACCACGCGGGATATCGAGATCAATGCCCTTCAGCGCCTGCTTGCCGCCGGCATAGGTCTTGGTCAGGCCACGCAGGCTGATTGCAGCTTCGCTCATGCAATCGCGATAGACCGGGGCGGGAAGTGGGGCAAGGGGAGGGCGGTTCCCCTTGCCCCATTGGCATCAGAAGCGAACGACGGCTTCAACCCCGAACAACCGCGGCAGGCCGCGGATGAAGGTGGGGATGCCGAAGGCGCCGCCGGTGTTGCCGCCGTCGAGCAGATATTCCTGATCGAACAGGTTGTTGGCGAAACCGATGACTTCCCACTTGCCCTTCTGATCACGGATACCGGCGCGCAGATTGACCAGGGTAACGGGGCCTTGCGAGGTCACCGGGTTGTTGGGCAGTTCGAAGAACACGCTCGAACGGTGGGTGACGTTGGGGTTGGCAAACAGTTCGATCTTGTCACCCAATGGCAGGCGGAAATTGGCGCCTGCCGATCCCTGCCATTCCGATTGCAGGCGGAAGCGATCGCCAGCGAAATTGCCGAAGCGCGCATCATTGTTCACCCGGGCATCGATATAGGCGCCGTTGGCAAACAGCCGGACATTGTCCGACAGGTTCAGGGCGAATTCGGCTTCCACGCCCTTGTTGCTGGCGTCGGCATTGACGATCAGCGCCGGCGCGCCCTGCTGCGGCACCGAAATCTGGAAGTCCTTGTACTTGATGATGTAGGCGCCAATGCTGAAGTTGAGCTTGCCAAGCGTGCCCTTCACGCCGGCTTCGTAATTGTCGAGCAGTTCGGCCGGGAACACCCGCACGTTGGGGGCCAACACCCCGCCGACGCGGCCGGCATTGACCTGCACCACCGGCGAACGGCGACCACGCGAGTAGGTGGCGTAAAGGTTCACGTTGTCGGTGGCGCGGAACAGGATGTTGGCGCGCGGCAGGAAGGCATCAAATCGACGCGAGGCACCAAGCACTTCACCATTGGTGTTGATGCCGCCGCCAATCAGCGGGCCGCGGGTGATAACCGAATTGGGAATGCGGGTCGAAATGCCGCTGTCGCGATCTTCACTCAGGTAACGGCCGCCCAAGTTGATTTCCAGGCGCGGCACCGGGATCACCGTTACGTCGGCAAAGGCGCTGAAGGTGCTGATTTCAGCCGAGTTGCGGAACAGTTCGGCGGAATAGGGCAGCACGGTGGCCGCGCCGCCGGTCAGGATCGCGGTGGCGCGGGCGGCTTCCACCACACCGGTGGCATTGTTGATGCAGGCCAGGCCCGGCACCAGTCGCGCCGCGCACTGCAGGAAAATGCCTTCTTCTGAACTGAACGGCACGCGCTGGAAGCCGGTTTCCCAGAAATAATTGGCACCGAAGAAACCGCGCAGTTTCTCACTGTCGTAGTTGAAGCGGCCTTCAAAGCTCATCTGCTCGCCGCGCGCGTCTTCGGCGAATTCCAGATACCAGGCCTGGGTGCCGTCTGCGTCGAACACTTCATTGCTGTCGAAATTGCGGTAGCCGGCGATGGTGGTGAAGCTCCAGGCGTCGCTGAACTTGGCGTTCAGGCTCAGGTTCACGTCATACACATTGCGCGTCAGGCTGGGCTGATCGGCGCCCAGCACGGCGGCGCTGAACGGTGAACCGGCGGCTTCCTTGAAGCTGTAGGGGCTGGTGGTCCCGCCGGTGGGCGCGAAGGTGCCCGATGAGAAGGCAGTGCCCGGCGCGCGCTGGCCGTCATAGGTTGCAACCAGATCGGCGGTGAGATCGGGCGTGGGCGTGAAGCGCAGCGAGACGCGGGCGCCATATTGGCCCTGGCCGTTCAGATCATCCACGCGCGGGCCATTGGGCGTCTGCGAGCCGGGACGGCCGGCGATATTTTCCACCACGCCGTCGCGCAGCTTCATGGCGCCAGCGACGCGCAGGGCGATGATGTCGTTGCCCAGGTTGATATGGCCATCGATGCGGCGCTGATCATAATTGCCATAGCCCACGCGCACTTCGCCGGAGAAACCGGGCTTGGGCTTGGCGGTGATGACGCTGACCACCCCCACAGCAGCGGCGGTGCCGAACAGGGTGGACTGCGGGCCCTTCACCACTTCGACGCGTTCCAGATCATAAAGATCGAAATAGGAACCGCGCGAGCGCGAAACGTCCACACCGTTCAGATAGACGGTGACGGCCGGCGAACCCTGCGACGAGCCTGTGTCCGATGTGATGCCGCGGACCACGAAGCCGGGGTTGTTGGGCGATTGTTCCTGCACGTTCAGGCCGGGCACATAGGCGGCAAGCTGATCGAACTGGGTGACGCCGATCTCGCGCAAGCTACGCCCGGTGTAGGCGGTGATGGTGATCGGCACGTCGTTCAGTTTCTGCTCGGACTTTTGCGCCGTCACCACGATTTCCTCGCCGATCGATTCGGCCATCTGATCGGCTTCGGCGGCAAAGGCAGGCAGGGCAGGCAACAGGCTGGCGGAAGCGAGCAGCAGAAGACGGCGCATATCATTCCCCATGTTGGCGGCACGGCGATGTTGCAGTGCGGCATGAAGCGTCGCTGTGCCGGCTGCAGGTTGCAGAGGCGTGGCAGTGGCGTGACAATGATGTTGCAGCGCCTTGCGACATGGTGACTTGGCGGCGCAGCGCTGCTAATCATGGCCCATGGCTTCTCCCCGCGCTCTCGCCCTTCCGGCCCCTGAAACCTATGTTGCCGATACCGCCCGCGTGTTCTGCGACGGCGATGAGCGCGGCGGTGATGGCCACCCGCGGGTGTGGATCCAGATCGACAGCACCGGATTTGCCGATTGCGGTTATTGTGATCGCCGCTTCATCCTGGCGGGTGGCCCGGCCGATAAGCGATGAAGGCGCTCGCGCCGCTGGCGTTATTGCTGGCGTTTGCGGCGCCCGTCCAGGCGGCCAAGGTCGCCACGCCGCCGGTGTTCACCCTGCGCACCAGTGACAACGGCAATCCCTATCTGCCGGTCATGGTGAAGAATGCCACGCTCAACATCCGCATGGCGCTAAGCTTCGATCAGGGGTTGGTCCTCAACGAACCGGCGGCCGCGCGCGCCGGGTTGAAGCCGTTTCCCTTGATCGGCAAGGGCAGCTTCAGCAACGCGATGATCCCGGGCGGCAAGGCGACCTTCCGTTTCAACCTGCCCACAATCACCCCAGCAGGCCTGCCATCGAAAAAGGTGCCGGCGATCTGGGTGAGCATTCCGGTGGCGGCCGATGCGGATGGCATATTGACCATTGCAGCCTTGAAGGCGGACCGGGTGGACGTGATCCTGCGCGAAACGCCGGCCGGCAGCCGCGAGTATGTGATTGCCAAGAAAGGCAGTGGCGAAACCGGGATCAAGACCCGCATCGGCAACGAAGCCGTCAATCTCAGCCTCGAACTCAACAGCCCGACCACCGTGATGAACGCCCGCGCCGGCGAGGCCTTGATGGCGGCTGGCCTGGCACGGCGAGCCAACAGCATTGGGTATTGGCGGCCCTTCCCAGGTGTGGCGCTGCCCATGCAGGGTTTGACTCCAAAGGCTGGCCTCACCATCGCCGGCCTGCCGATGCGCCAGATGAGCGTGCGCGTATCGGAAGCTGATGCACGCCGGATCGATGCCGCCGCCAAGGGCACATCCAGCGAAAGCGACGATGAGGACACCATCACCGTTTCAGCTGACCGCAAGAAAAAGCGCGGCCGCGATCCGTGGATCCTGATCGGCCGCGATGTGCTCGATGATTGCAGCCGCATCAGCTTTGATCGGGCCGGTGAACGCTGGCTGCTCACCTGCAAGTTCGGCTGATTGCGGCGGCTGCGGCGACTGACCTCTTTCCCTTTGGCCATGGCTGGCCCATATCTTGGCCATGACCACACCTGATGCCACCCAGCTGTTCTACACCGATACCGGGCTCGACCCTGAGCGCACGGCGGCGCAGGTCGCTGACGCGCTCAATGGCTGCGACGATGGCGAGCTTTATCTGCAATATGGCGTGTCGGAGAGCTTTGCCTTCGACGATGGCCGGCTGAAATCCGCCAGTTTCGATACGGTGAAGGGCTTTGGCCTGCGGGGCGTGGCCGGCGAGATGACCGCCTTTGCCCACGCCAATGATCTGTCGCACGCTGCCATTGCCCGCGCTGCCGATACGATCAAGGTGGTGCGCGATGGCCACGGCGGCACCATGGCGATGCCGCCAATGCCCACCAATGCGCGGCGCTATACCGATGCCAATCCGCTGGCTGGCGTGGATTTTTCCGCCAAGGTGGCGCTGATGCAGCAGATCGACGCTGCCGCTCGCGCGCGCGATCCGAGTGTGGTGCAGGTGTCCGCCAGCCTGCTCGGCAGCTGGAATGTGGTGGAGATATTGCGCGGCGATGGCACCCGTGTGCGCGATGTGCGGCCGCTGGTGCGGCTGAACGTGCAGATTGTGGCGGAAAAGAACGGCCGCCGCGAAACAGGCTTCCACGGGCTGGGCGGGCGTTATCTTTATGATGCGCTGTTCAAGGATGCGGCCTGGGAAGGCGCCATCGACATCGCTCTGGCGCAGGCGCTGGTGAACCTTGATTCCGTCGATGCCCCGGCCGGCGAGATGACCGTGGTGCTCGGCCCCGGCTGGCCCGGCATCCTGCTGCACGAAGCCATCGGGCACGGCCTGGAAGGCGATTTCAACCGCAAGGGCACCAGCGCCTTTTCGGGCCGCATCGGCGAACGCGTGGCCGCACCGGGCGTCACCGTTGTGGATGATGGCAGCCTCGATCAACGCCGCGGCAGCCTGACCGTGGACGATGAAGGCACGCCCACGGGACGCACCACGTTAATCGAGGACGGCATCCTGAAAGGTTACATGCAGGATCGGCTCAACGCTCGTCTGATGGGCGTTGCCCCCACCGGCAACGGCCGCCGCGAATCCTATGCTCACGCCCCGATGCCGCGCATGACCAACACCTTCATGCTGGGTGGCAGCGAAGACCCGGGCAATATTCTGTCGAGCGTCAAGAAGGGCGTTTTCGCCAAGAGCTTCGGCGGCGGCCAGGTCGACATCACCAGCGGCAAGTTCGTGTTTTCCTGCACCGAAGCCTATGAGATCGAGAATGGCCGGCTGGGCCGCCCGCTGAAGGGCGCGACGCTGATCGGCAACGGCCCCGACGTGCTCACCCGCGTGCGTGCCATCGGCAACGACATGGCGCTGGATGAAGGCGTTGGCATCTGCGGCAAGGGCGGGCAGAGCGTGCCGGCCGGCGTTGGCCAGCCGACCCTGCTGGTCGATGGATTGACGGTGGGTGGCACAGCTGGCTGAGGGAGGGCTGCATGTCGGAATTCTTTGATCAAATTACCGCCGATCACGCCGCCTTCATCGCCCGCCAGCCGGTGTTTTTCGTGGCCACCGCAGCCGAAGGGGCCCGCATCAACCTCAGCCCCAAGGGCATGGACACGTTCCGCGTGCTCCCGGGTGGCAAATCCTGCGCCTACCTGGATTTCGGCGGCAGCGGCAATGAAACCCACGCGCACCTCGCCGCCGATGGCCGCATCACCATCATGTTCTGCGCCTTTGACCAACCGGCGCTGATCTATCGCATCTATGGCCACGGCCATGCCGTGTTGCCGCAGGATGCGGGCTGGGCGGCGCTGGCCGCGCAGTTCACCATCGAACGCGGCGTGCGGCAGATCTTCGTGATCGATGTGGACTCCACCCAGACCAGTTGCGGCTGGGCCGTGCCGAAGATGCGCCTGGAAGAAGAACGCCAGACCCTGCGCAAATATTTCGTTCAGGATGATCCGGCCACCCGCCTCACCAAATATCAGGAGCGAAACCGTTCCATCGACGGCCTACCGGTGACGCCGCCCGCCGTGCTGCCTTACCGCTGATGGGTCTTGCCTGCGTCGATACGCTCTACTCGCCCGTGGAAGCCGAAATCATGCGGAGCCGGCTGGAATCCGCCGGTATCCCGGCCATATTGTTCGATGCCGGCATCGCCAGCCTGATCGGCCCCGGTGTTTCGGGCATCCGCCTGATGGTGGATGAAGACGATCTGGATCTCGCCCGAACCGAGTTGGCCCGTCCGTTCTAAGGCCGTTCCGGCCTGCCCATTCGTCGCAACCGGCAAACGCCTTATGTTGCTACCAATTCGCCTGCGGCAGGCTTTACGCCATGACGCTCGGGGACAGAAAAACAGCATGAAGCTCATCACGGCCATCATCAAGCCGTTCCGGCTGGAGGACGTGCGCGAGGCCCTGATGCAGGCCGGCGTGCAGGGCATGACCGTGACCGAAGTGCGCGGTTTCGGCCGTCAGCAAGGCCAGGCCGAGGCCTATCGCGGTGCCGAACATAATCTCAACCTGGTACCCAAGCTGCAGATCGAAGTTGTGGTGGAAGCCGAAGACGTTGCCCGCGTTGTCGATTCGATCCTCCACGCTGCTCACACCGGCAGCGTGGGTGACGGCAAGATCTTCGTGACGTCCATCGCCAGCACCGTTCGCATCCGCACCGGCGAACTGGACGACGCCGCGCTGTAGGCCAGCGCCCGATGAAATTTGGGCCAGCCAGATTCGGACTAGATTGCCGCCGCCCGGCAGCCTAAACCGCGCCCATGCCCAGCCTCGTCCTCCTCCGCCACGGCCAGAGCCAGTGGAACCTCGAAAATCGTTTCACTGGCTGGTGGGACGTGGGTCTCACTGATCAGGGCGTCACCGAAGCAACTGCCGCCGGCCAGCGCATGGCGGCCGCCGGCCTCGATTTCGATGTCGCCTTCACCAGCGTGCAAAGCCGGGCGATCAAGACGCTCAACCTGGCGCTGGAATCGATGGGCCGGCTGTGGCTGCCGGTCACCAAAAACTGGCAGCTGAATGAGCGCCACTATGGCGGCCTCACCGGCCTCAACAAGGCCGACACGGCGGCGAAATATGGCGAGGACCAGGTGAAGATCTGGCGCCGCAGCTTCGACGTCCCGCCGCCGCCGCTGGAGCCGGGCGGTGAATTCGATCTCGCTGCCGATCGCCGCTATGCCGGCATCGCGATCCCGACCGCGGAAAGCCTGAAGGACACGATCGCCCGCGTGCTGCCCTATTGGGAACAGGCCATCGTGCCCGAGCTCAAGGCCGGCAAGCGCGTTATCATCGCCGCCCACGGCAATTCGCTGCGCGCGCTGGTCAAGCACCTCTCCGGGTTGTCGGACGACGAGATCGTCCACGAGGAAATCCCCACCGGCCAGCCGATGGTCTACGATCTGGCGGATGACCTGACGGCGATTTCGCGCCGCTATATCTGAGGCGCACGCCAAAAGCTTGACGCCCGTCCAGACTTTGCCAGACTGTCTCGCTCAACCGGGCAGGGGGCAGACGATGATCAGGCATTTGATGGCAGCAACCGCGTTGATTGCCGCACCCGCTTTGGCAGCCCCCGCCGATACCGTCCTCCTCCACGGCCGCATCATCACCGCCGACGCCAAGGACAGCGTGGTCCAGGCGCTGGCCATCAGCGGCGGCAAGATCGCCGCGGTGGGCAGCGATGCCAGCATAATCGCTCTGGTCGGCCCGAAAACCAAGGTGATCGATCTGAAGGGCCGCGCCGCCACGCCCGGCCTGATCGATACCCACGCCCATATCCTCTCCACCGGCCTTGGCGAACTCAACCAGATCCCGCTCGCCGGTGCGCGTTCGGTGGAGGACATGGTCGCCGCCGTGAAGGCCCGCGTTGCCACCACGCCCAAGGGCCAATGGGTGCTGGGCGTCGGCTGGGACGAAGGCAAGTTCGCCGATGGCCGCTACCCCACCGCTGCCGAGCTTGACGCGGTCAGCCCCGACAATCCGGTTTGGCTGGAAAACACCACCGGCCACTATGGTGTCGCCAACGGCCTGGCGCTGAAAATGGCCGGCGTCACTGCCACCACCGCCACACCCACCGCCGGCACCATCGAGAAACTGCCCGATGGCCGCCCCGCCGGCGTGATGAAGGAAACCGCGCAGGAGCTCATCACGCGCCTCATTCCCGAACCCACGGTGGCCCAGCGCCAGGCCGCGCTCTCCCACATGATCCGCCGCCTGCACGCAGAAGGCATGACCGGCTTCAAGGATCCCTCCATCGGCCGCGAGGATTGGCAGGCCTATCTGGGCCTCGCCAAGGCTGGCAACTTCCCAATCAACGCCTGCGTGCTGTTCTCCGGAGGCCGCTCCATGGCCACCGCCACCAAGGCCCTGGCCGAAATCCAGCGCGCCAAAACCGAAATCGCCCCCGTCGCCGCCAGTTCCCTCTCCGTCTGCGGCGTCAAACTCTTCATGGATGGCAGCGGCGCCGCGCCCACCGCCTGGATGTATGAAGACTGGAACCACCACCGCACCGAAATCGCCAAGGGCAACAGCGGCTATCCCCAGATCGATCCCGCCGAATATCGCCAGATGATCGCCATGTTCATCAACGCCGATATCGGCATCGGCACCCACGCCATCGGCGACAAGGCAATCGACTGGGTGGTGGATGGCTATGCCGCCGCGCTGAAAACCCACCCGGTGAAGGACCTGCGCCTCTCCATCATCCACACCAACACGCCCACCGATCACGCCATCGCCACCATGGCCGCCCTGCAACGCGACTTTGGCTCCGGCTATCCCGAAACGCAGGCCACCTTCACCTGGTGGATCGGCGACATTTACGCGGCAAACTTGGGCCCCGCCCGCTCCCAGCGCCTCAACCCCTATGCCACCTATGTGAAAAACGGCATCCAATGGGGCGGCGGATCAGACACCGGCGTCACCCCGTTCCCCGCCCGGCTCGGCCTGTGGTCCTCCACCGCCCGCGAAACCAGCGGCAAGGTGTGGGGTGAAACCCCCTTCGGCACCGCCGAAAGCGTGGACATCCACTCAGCGCTGAAAAGCTACACCACCTGGGCCGCCCCCCTCATCCGCGCCGACAATTCCGGCACGCTGGCCGTGGGCAAAGCCGCCGATATCGCCGTCTGGGACCGCGACCCCTATTCGGTGCCTACCGCCGCCATCAAGGACATGAAAGCGGATATAACGCTGTTTCGGGGGCAGGTGGTGTTCGAGCGCAAGCCCTGACGGGGAGGGCAGGGGGCTTTAGATGCAAGGACTTATGCCTGGACTGGGTTGAGCTGCGACAGTAGTGGTTTTTCACAAGCAGCGACCTGGGCTGCGTTTTCCATCGGCGCGTAGCGGACTTTCGGTGCCAGCCTGATTGCTGGTTTTCACCGGAACTCTCGTGGCCGCCGAACGTTAGCCCGTTTCCACTGCCAGGCAGCCCTGAAATGTATCTGACAACAATGTCGCACGATCTCAACCGGCTGCCGCACTTGCATTTTGTGCTGGCTCGTGGCGAGGGTGACCCGCCGGCCGAGAAATTCGGGTGCCGGGCGCGAACCGCTTACTGATCGGGAGGGCCCCGCCGCATGGCCACCAACACAAGCACCATAATATCTGATCCGGCGTCGCTGCTGCCCGCCTTGCAGCGCACGCGCAGCCTGACCGTGGCACTGGCGGCGCCGTTGTCGGATGCCGACGCCAGTGTGCAATCGATGCCCGATGCCTCGCCGGCAAAATGGCATATGGCGCACACCACCTGGTTCTTCGAAACGTTCGTGCTTGCCAATGTGCCGGGTTATCGCATTTTTGATGAACGCTATGCCTTTCTCTTCAACAGCTATTATGAAGCGGTTGGCCCGCGCCATGCACGCGATCGGCGCGGCATGCTCACGCGGCCGACGTTGGCCGATGTGCTGGCGTGGCGCGGCCATGCTGATGATGCGCTGACGGCCGCACTGCCGCAGTTGGACCCGGCGGCGCTCGCGCTGGTGGAACTGGGCATCAATCACGAACAACAGCATCAGGAATTGCTGCTGACCGATATTCTTGATCTGTTTTCCGCCAATCCGCTGGAACCGGCCTATGTGGCGGCGGCGCCCATCAGCCCGCCGGCGCGCGCCCGAAGTTGGGAACATCATGCCGGCGGCATCGTGCGGATCGGCCATGCGGGCAATGGCTTTGCCTTTGATTGCGAAGGGCCGGCCCACGACGTGCTGCTGCGCCCGTTCCAATTGGCCAGCACGTTGGTCACCAACGCCGAATGGCAGGCCTTCATCGATGATGGCGGCTATGCGGATCCGCGGTTGTGGCTGTCGGATGGCTGGGCCTGGGTGCAGCGCAATGGCATCACTGCGCCACTGCGCTGGCAGGCCGGCGCCGATGGCTGGACCAGCATGACACTGGCCGGTCGGCAGCCGCTGGCTCCGCATGCACCGGTGACGCACATCAGCCATTATGAAGCCGATGCCTTTGCCGCCTGGGCCGAGGCACGCCTCCCCACCGAAGCAGAATGGGAAGTGGCAGCCCAAAATCAGGACGCGGCTGCCGGCAATCAGCTGGACAGCGCGGCCGCCGTGCAGCCCACGGGCGCCAGCGCCGGGCTGTTCGGCGATTGCTGGCAATGGACGGCTTCGGCCTTTCTGCCCCACCCCGGCTTCCGCCCGGCGCCGGGCGCAGTGGGCGAATACAACGGCAAGTTCATGAGCGGGCAGATGGTGCTGAAAGGCGCCAGCTGCGCCACGCCGCGTGGCAGTTCGCGGGCCAGCGTGCGCAATTTCTTCGCAGCCCATCAACGCTGGCAGTTCACCGGCCTGCGCCTCGCAAGGGATGCCTGACATGTACGAAGCCGCAGGACCGGGCGTTGTCGATGCCTTCGAACGGGCCGTACTGACCGGGCTGGCCCAATCGCAAAAGGTCATTCCGGCCCGGTTTTTCTATGATGAAGCCGGATCGGCGCTGTTTGAAGCGATCACCCAGCTGCCCGAATATTATCCCACCCGCACCGAAGCCGCGATCCTGGCCGACCATGCCGCGGCCATTGCGGCGGCGGTCGGGCCAGGGCAGGCGGTGGTGGAATTCGGATCGGGTTCATCGGCAAAAACCCCGCTGCTGCTGCGGCCACTGCATGCGGCGGCCTATGTGCCGGTGGACATTTCGGGCGAATTTCTGAACCAATCAGCCCCCGCGCTGGCCGTGCAGTTTCCCGATCTGCCAATCCTGCCGGTGGTCGCCGATTTCACCCGCAGCTTTGCGCTGCCGGCGCTTGTGGCCGCACTGCCGAAGCTGGGGTTTTTCCCCGGCTCCACCATCGGCAACCTGGCACCCGGCGCGGCCATCGATCTGCTGCGCGGCTTTGCCGGCCTGCTGGGCCCACAAAGCTGGCTGGTGATCGGCTTTGATCTGGCACCGGGCGCCGGCAAATCCGTGGCCACGCTGGAGGCCGCCTATGATGATGCCGCTGGCGTCACCGCCGCCTTCAACTGCAACCTGTTGCACCGGATCAATCGCGAACTGGGCGGCACGGTGCGCGTGGACGATTTCGCCCACCGCGCCGTCTGGAACGCCAATCTCGGCCGCATCGAAATGCACCTGGTCGCCCGCCGCGATACGATTTTCACCGCCGCCGGGCAGTCCTTCCGCCTGACCGCAGGTGAGACCATCCACACCGAGAACAGCCACAAATGGACGCCGCCTGAAATCCGGCTGATGGCCCATGCCAGCGGCTGGGCGCCGATGCACGCCTGGACCGACAGCGCCGGCCGCTTCGCCGTGCAGCTGTGGCGGCATCACGATGGCGCCATGCAGCCCTGAACTGCACGCCCCTGCCGCCGCTGTAGGTTACAAAGGTTACAGATTCTTCCACGTGCGCGTGCGCGCCTGGACGAGATCAATCGTGGAAAGAGCATCCGGGTGGGCCGGACGCCAAATATAACGCCGCCAGCGCCCTGTAGGACAGCGTCCCGATGTGCGCTCTGCACCGAGGGAGGGAAGGAAGCCTCCGGCGGGCAGGGACGCGGTCCCTGCACCCGTTTGTTTTTGGGCTGTACTCTAACTCCACTCGTCACCCCGTGCTTGACACGGGTTTTGGCTCGCTTATGCGTCCCGCATTACGGCCAATTGAGTATAGTATCTCCGGAACTCGAGCCGTAGCACTCATGCATGTCCCGCCATGGGCAGCCCACCCGCAACACGTGCAGCATACTGTTCAAAAAGCGCCGGCTGTCCCCGGCAGATCGTGCCTAACGACCGAGCTCAGGCGGCAACAAGGCGCCGACCACCGACTATTCGTCGTCCGTCAGATCTCAACGAAACATACCTTCTGCCCAAAAAGCGGCTTTGGATCAGAATCCCGCCAGCTTGGGAAGCTCTTTTGTCAACACGACTTACGCATCCGGTGAGGTCACGTCAGCTTGTCCAAGTTCAGCATTTCAGTCAGGAGTAAGACCTATGTCTGGCCTTCCAGGCAAAAATTCGGTTGCGTGCGGCCGATCCGCCATTAGAACTTAACCGCAGGGGTGGGAGCGCGAACTTTGGATCAGCAGCAAAGCGCATTTGAAAATCCGTACATTGCGCTGTTGATTGGCGCAGCGGTTTCGCTGGACGTGATTGCGCTGACCTTCTCGTCGCCAAGGGTTTATTCAGGAAGCCGATCAGTTTGGCGCCGCTGGGCAAAATACAACGCAGGATGGCATGCCGGCCTCCTGCTGTTCTATCTGTTAGCGATAGATGTTCTATCTGTAATCGCTCAGTATATTGGCTTCGCTATATCGATTCCGCTGCCAGATTGGCTCGGATTCATAGCAATTTTCTTCGAGTGGCTATCAGACCGATTTAGAAGTCATATTGTAATATATGCTTCGATATTCGCGATGGCATTCGTTTGGCGCCAATATTCGTACAAAATTATTGACGTTCCAACCAAGCCGCTAGTTGATAATGCTCCAGTCTTCCTTCGATGGCTCTTCCATCGAAGGCGACCCCAGGTCACCGATCCGGACTCGGCTTGGTTTTGGCATCTCTCCGCCTGCCTAGTCGCGGTTGACATGATAGCTCTGGCCGCCGTGGTAAAATCAGGCGAGAAGTTGATACAATTTCCGAGGGGATTCGATAAATTTGAAGGAAGCCTTGATACACTAAATGCAAAGCTTATGGCATCATTCAATATCCAATTTCTTGCAGGAACGTTTGTAGTCACCGCGGCGGTTTGGATAATTGTAGGCCTACTTTGCTATGTAAGTTGTCATATCAGTAGATTGTACTGGTCAAATGCCGAGAGGTTTAAAAGTGATGATTCCACATCCACCATTGTAGTGTTTATCTTGAAGATCCTCGAACCACTTATAATTTTCTATTTCATCATACATTCTATGGCATTTCTCGCCACAGGCGTTCCGTTGCATAGCCCTGCATTTCTGCTAGGGGCTGGATTTCTAGTCGCTGCCTTGCTTCAATATGTTGGCCTAAGTGAGGTCGTGAGGGCGGCGTCCGAACAGGCTTCAGCTTCGAAGGCGCTAACATCATGAGCTGGATCGATTCCGTCTCTGCTGATGGGTTTATCTCCGGCGGCATATCTGCCTTTGCGATATGGGTACTCGTATTGCAGGTGCTCCATGAATTAAATCATCTGAAAGATAAGTACTCTAATTTTCCTGTCATCGGTCGAATAATTGACAGAGCTGAAGTGCAGCGCGAACGTACACTTGAAATGACAAAGAAAGTATATGAGCTGCGCTTTGTCGCGTTATTTGTGCTATTGGCTATGGTTGTTTCGACAATTTCGCCGGTATCGTCCCTGTTAGAAATTGAAGAGGGAGTAGTTCGTAAATCTTGTGCGAATTTGATGAAAGCAGATGCTTTGCAGGAAGGTCTGGATATGCGTAAGTGTGTCCCTCTCGCCAGTGCCGGGAAGGAATCTTACTTAAGCAGATCGATTGAGGCAACGAAGTCACACTTTGTGCAAATCGCGCTGTGGCCACTATTGGCGACCCTTTATGGCTTCGGCCTTCACGTTTACGTCAAGATTGTCCGCAAGGATGAGAATCAACCTATAGAGGAAGTCATTGAGTTATTTCCGCACGTCCATCATATATTGGTAATAATTTTCGCCGTTACATTTTGGGCGGTATCTTTAATACAAAACTCTTTGGGATCTTAATTTATTTTTTTTCTAGTAAAGAAAGATGGATTTTAGCGGAATAAGATAGACAATCAATATACAATTACGACTATCTAATGGTGAATAGCTTGAGTTATGACATGGCTATCCTTTACCATTGGCGTCGGAAAAAGCACTTCTGATAAAGCGATATTTGGACAGCAGGCGGATCTAGCTAACCTCGCGTCGAAGTCCGATCAGTGCGCGCAGGCTGTCTGTCTTGACAATTCCGGGGACACTTTACGAACATCGGTTAAGTTTGCGCTGTTGTAAAGCGGGACCTTGGATCAAGTCCGGGGAGGCGCGTGGCGGTCGAGCGCCTCCAAAAACAAGCGGGTGCAGGGTCCGCGACCCTGCCCGCCGGAGGCCCCTCTTAAGCCTTCCAATCCCTCAATTATCATCCCCCATCCGCAGCGCCGCGATGAACGCCTCCTGCGGGATGTCGACGTTGCCGTACTGGCGCATCCGCTTTTTGCCTTCCTTCTGCTTGTCCAGCAGCTTGCGTTTGCGGGAGGCGTCGCCGCCGTAGCATTTGGCGGTGACGTCTTTGCGCAGGGCGGCGATGGTTTCGCGGGCGATGACTTTGCCGCCGATGGCGGCCTGGATCGGGATTTTGAA
>JAIXQM010000144.1 GCA_027485735.1 Sphingomonadales bacterium
GCCACTGATCCCAAGCTGGTGCCGTACGGCGCGATGACATCCACCTTCTACACCGGGCTGGGCTGCCTGCTGGGGCCGTCGCTGATCTATCTGGTGATCAGGGCCGTGCTTTAGGCCCAGATGCGTTCGATGAACCAGAAGCTGGCGATGCCGCCGATGGCATAGGCGCTGGCGAGCACTCCACGGCGCAGCGCGGCTGGTGTGAGGCGACGCAGCCCGGCGATGACGGCCAGTGTGGCGGAAATGATCAGCATCTGGCCAGCTTCCACCCCCAGGTTGAAGGTAAACAGTGCCATCGGCAGATCGGTCTCGGGCAGGCCAATCTCGCGCAAGGCGCCGGCAAAGCCGAAGCCGTGCAGCAGGCCGAACAGGAAGGCGACCAGCCAGGGCACCCGTTCCGACAGGCGGGGGCGTCCTGGCTGCGCCTTCACGATTTCGACGGCCAGGAAGATGATGGAAAGCGCGATCACCGCCTCCACTGGCGCCTGCGGCAAACCGAACAGGCCCAGCGTGGTGCCGGCCAAGGTGATCGAATGGGCGATGGTGAAGGCGGTGGCGGCCGCCACCACCGGCCAGCCGCGTTGCAACAGCAGCACCAGGGCGACCACGAACAGGAGATGATCGAAACCGCCGACGATATGATCGACACCGATCACGAAATAGGTGCGCGCCACCTGCAGGGCGTCGGGCACGGCAGCAACCGTCGCGGTGGCGCGGCCGGGCAGCAGCCGCTCAGTCTGCACCGGCCGACCCAATGGTGCAATGCGCAGCAGCGTGTCGGTAAAGCCCGGTTCCAGCCCGGCCAGGCCAACGCTCGCCCCATCCAGCGTTCGGGAACAAGCAGCGCGCCCGGTTGCCACCAAGGCCCCCACCGAAAGCCGCGCTTCGTTCATCGTTACCCGGCAGAACGGCGGCAGCAATGGCGTTGCGCTGGCCGCCAGCCCGCCAAGCACTGGGGCTTTCCACACGATCTTCCAGTTGTTGGCGCTGCGCTGCGTGAGCTCCAGATAGCCAGGCCGCAGTTCATCAGCCCGGGCTGGCAAGGCACCGGCCAACAGCGCCAGCAGGGCCAGCGCGCGACACAGGAGCCCGATCATGACGTGCGCCTGATCTCCACGTCGTAACTGTCCAGCAATTGCTGCAGGTGCGCGTCCTGCGCCTTGCGGATGGCACTGCTGCGCCAATCATTTTCCAGCCGCTGGCGCACATCGGCCAGGCGCGGCGGCGGCGGCTGCACCCGCTGATCGATGCGCACCAGGTGCAGGCCAAAGCCGGAAACCACTGGCCCCATCCAAGTGCCTACCGGCAGCCGGGCGAGGGCGGTGGCGAAATCATCGCCCAGTTGTTCGGCCAGATCGGTCTGGCTGGCATCGTCAAAGCGGCCGGGCAGGGGCAGCGGCTGCGTCATGATGCCGGGTCGCGCGCCCTTGGGTATGCGCCCTATTTCGGCGGCAGCGGCGGCCCGCAGCGCTGGGGCGTCGGTGCCGAGATAGATCTGCTCCAGCCGATAACGTGGCGGCGCGGCATAACGGGCTGGATCGGCATCGAGCAGCGCCTGCAGTTCGGCATCGCTGGGCTGCGCGGCTTCGGCTTCGGCGCCGGCAATGGCCAGCATCTTGTTGCGCAGCCGCTTTTTCACCACCTCGTCGTCGGTATCGAGGCCCAGGCGCAGCGCCTCGCGGTAATAGACCTCGCCGCGTACATGATCGCGGATCAGCCCGTCCAGTTCTTCAGCTGTGGGCGGGCGCCGGAAAGCGCGGACATGATGGTTGACGAGGCCAGCCACCACCGGCTCATCAACGATGATGCGACGCTCGCCCAGATCGGGCGCCCGCCCTGCCATGGCGACGAACACCAGGGCGCCCAGCACCAGGAAATGCACCAGAGGCTCGCGCAGCAGTGCCGCTGCGCGGGTTCGCCATGCCGTCATGCCTGCGCCCTCAGTTCTTGCCCAAATTCTGATTGGGCGTGTACCAGATTGGCGAGGTATAGGCACGTTCCTGGCTCTTCATGCGGACTTCCGGCGGCAGCTTCAGCTTGTACCGCACCGCATCAAATGCGGGCCAGCTGGGTGTCGGGATTTCCAGCACACGCAGATAATAGAAGCTGCTGATCGCGGGATCGAAGGCGGGATCGGTCCAGACTGTCGTGAGCGCAGCGGCGCCGATATTGTTCTTGTAGGTGGCGGTGGCGACATCGACCGTATCACCCACCGAAGGCAGCTTGCCGGCAACCGGCTTGCGGTCACCGCTCCACGCCACGTCGAACACTTGCTCGTGCGTCTTGCCGGCCTTGTCGATCCAGCCCTTCACCACCTGCACGCGATCGAGGTTGGCGCCTTCCGGGTCTTTCAGGGCCGAGATCAATAGGCGCGGTGCGCCACCTTTGCTCGGCTTCAGCTCTCCGCCCATTGGCACGCCACGGGCATAGCCGGCACGCACCCAATCGCCCTTCAGATCATCGGCGGTGAAATCCCAGCCGCCAAAAACCCGCACCGTCATGCGCGGGCCGGTGCTGGCATAGACTTCGCGCCGCGTCATCGCATCGAAGATGGCAGCGCGGGTGTTGGCCTTGGCCCACACAGCGGCATAGCCACTGGCGAGATAATGCCAACCGAAACGACCCTTGCGGGTGCCCAGGTTCTGCGGCGCCATGGTCCGGGCCGCGCTCGGTTCGGTGCCGCTGTGCTTGCCGAAGAATTGGTCTTCATCGGCGGTGGCAAGGGCGGTGTGGCTGTCGGTCGATCCGATCAGGCCGAACTTGTAGGGGTTCACCCCCGTCTGCGCTTCCAGGGCCAGGCCGCGCTTCAGTGCCTCGCGCACATATTCGCCGGCATACATGGACGGCACCTTGGGCTGGTTGGAGAGGAGATTGTTCATCTCCCAACCGGCCACGCCATAACCGGAAAATTCATCGTTGGGTGACAGGAAGGGGTGGGCTTCGCTGTCGCCCTTGATCTGGGTGATTTCCACCACCGGTTCCAGCCGGGCGCGGCGCTTGGCATAGGCTGCCGTCATCGGGCCGCCGCCGGGCTGGGTCAGCTCGAACATCAGGCCGTTGGAAAGATTGCTGTTGTGCGGGATCGCCAGCACCCGGCCGCCAGTCGATTTCTCATAGGCGTCCATGTAGTTCCAAATCTCGTCCGGCGTCGCCTTGTAGGTGGGATCGATCGGCACCACGGTGCGCACCTTGTCTTCGCCGTCGCGGAAGATGATGTTGCGGTGCAGATTGTTGCCGCCCTGCATCAACGTATATTCAAAGCCATGGAAGGCGGTGAATTTGCCGGGTTCGTTGTAGCGCTCCACCGCATCCACATTGCCGTTCCACACTTCTTTTGTGCGTTTGGCGGCGCCATCGGCGTTGAGCATGGCTTCGGGAATGGCATTGCGGCCGCGCGCATCCAATATTTCGGCCATGGCGCGCTGCGATCCAGCCGGGCCTTCGTTCATCATGTCGTGCCAACGCCGCATGGTGGCGTCGCGGATCAGCAGGCGCGGCGCATCGGCAATTGCCTTGGTGCCGCCCAACGCCTCGGCATGATCGGTCACCACCAGAAAATCCAGTGGGCGCGACAGTTTTGCCTTCATGCCGGTGGTGGCGGTCACTTCCTCGCCACGGGCAAAGCGCAGCGCTTCTTCCGGGCCCAACCGCACGCCAAAGCCGAAAGCATCGACCGAGTTGGCGGTGTGGAGGTGGGTATCACCCCATAACGGCCGATCCGGAAATTCGCTTTCCTTCACCGCGGCGTCGCTCTTGGCGGTAGGCTTGGGCCCATCGCAGCTTGTCAGCATCGCGCTGCTGCCCAGCAGCAAGGCCGCAACCATTATCGTGCGCCGCATCAGTTTCTCCCCTTTTGGCCGCGTCCGGCCTTCGCATTCACGATGCCACGCCTGCTGGGACCGTCAATGCTTATGACACGGGTCCTGTCGTTTCACGCAGCGGCCCAAGCTCTTGGCTTCAGGCCGGATTGTCCTTCACGTGGCGTTCGATATCGTCGAAGAAGCGCTCCAGATTGTGCAACACCATCATCTTGAATTCATAGTTCACGTCTGGGCTGGCGCTTTGGATGATCGGGCTTTCATCGACCTTTTCGGCATAGGCCTTGTGGATGGTCTGCACATAATCGGGATCAAGTTTGATCTCGCCCATCTTGTCGAGGATGCGAAGCTGCACGATCATGATCTGGCGCACCAGCATTTCCAGGGCGGTGATGCGCGACACGGTGGCAACCGCGTCCAGTTTGACTGATTCCTCATCGCTCATGGCGGAAGCATGCCCTGCTTTGCTCATGACGCAAAGCCTGTTGCAGGCGGGGGCGGCTTGGGGCAGTGCGGTGCACATGGCCCGCTCGCTCGCCGCCCGCATCGAACGCTTTCCTGTGCAAGGCAGCTTTACCATTTCGCGCGGAGCCAAAACCCATGTCGATGTCGTCGTGGCAGAGGTCAGCGATGGCCCGCACACCGGCCGCGGCGAGGGCACCGCCATCTATTACAAGGGCGATTCGGCGGAACTGGCCCTGGCGGCGCTGACGGGCTGTGCCGGCGCGGTGGCGGCGGGTGCCGGCCGTGCCGATCTGCTGGCACTGCTGCCCGCCGGTGCGGCGCGCAACGCGCTTGATTGTGCGCTGTGGGATCTGGAAGCCAAACAGTCCGGCCGCCGCGTCTGGCAAACGCTCGGCCTGCCGGTGCCGCAGCCGATGCTCACCGCCTACACCATCAGCCTCGCTGATCCGGCGGCGATGGCGGCGGCGGCAAGCGCGGTGCGGGGCCGCGAATTGTTGAAGGTCAAGCTGGGCGGTGAGGGTGGCCCGCAGGCGGACGTGGAGCGCATGGCCGCCGTGCGCCGCGCCGCGCCCGATGCCCGGTTGATCGTCGATGCCAATGAAGCCTGGGGCGGCACCGATATCGAACGCACGCTGCGCCAGCTGGCACCGCTTGGCGTCGAGCTGGTCGAACAGCCGGTGCCTGCCGGCCGCGATGCCGAGCTGGAGGGGCTGAACTGGGCCGTGCCGCTGGCCGCCGACGAAAGTTGCCACGACCGCGACAGCCTGGATGCCATCATCGGCCGCTATCGCTTCATCAACATCAAGCTCGATAAAGCCGGCGGCCTCACCGAAGCGCTGGCCCTGCGCCATGCTGCCGCCACGCGCGGGCTGGGCGTGATGACGGGCTGCATGCTGTGCACCAGCCTTGCCATTGCGCCGGCGTTCATGGTCGCCATGCAGGGCAGCTATGCCGATCTCGATGGCCCGCTGCTGATCGAGGACCGCCCGCACGGCCTGCGCTTCGAGGGCAGCGACGTCTATCCGCCGGACGCAGCGTTGTGGGGATGAGGCCATGGCCTTTGCACCGCGCAGGGCCTATGCTGCACTGCAATGTTGAGGGTTGATGCCATCCACAACCGCCGCGCGATCATCGATCGCCGCGCCTTGGCCGATGGCTTGGCCAGCGGGCTGGCCCGCTGCGAGAATTTTGCCGATCGCCGCCGGCTGCTCGCCGATACGCTGCGCGGCGCGCTGCTCGCTGGCCGTACCGAGATCGCCGAACGGCTGGAAGCGCACCCCGGCCGCGGCCTGGAAATGGCCACCGCCCAAAGCTTCCTGACCGATCAGCTGCTGCGCCTTGCCTGCGATACGGTGGTGGCCAGCCTCTATCCGCTGGCCAATCCCACCCAGTCCGAACGGCTGGCGCTGGCGGCGGTGGGTGGTTACGGCCGCGGCCAGATGGCGCCATTTTCCGATGTGGACATCGTGTTCATCACCCCGTGGAAGCAGACGCCGTGGGGCGAGCAGGTCATCGAAACCCTGCTCTACCTGCTTTGGGATCTCGGCCTGAAAGTGGGCAACGCCACCCGCAGTCTGGATGACGTGATCCGCATCGCTCGTTCCGACATGACGGTGCGCACCGCCTTTCTGGAAGCCCGCTTCGTCTGGGGTGATCAGCCGCTGTTCGACGAAGCCAATGCCCGGTTCCGCAAGGAAGTGGTGGCCGGCACCGCCCGCGCCTTCGTGGCCGAAAAGCTGGCCGAGCGCGAAGCCCGGCACCAGCGCATGGGCGACAGCCGCTATGTCGTCGAACCCAATCTGAAGGAAGGCAAGGGCGGCCTGCGCGATCTGCACGCCCTGTTCTGGATCGGCAAATATCTTCACCAGGTGCACAGCGTTGCCGAACTGGTGGACAAGGGCCTGCTCACCGCGGATGAATTGCGCCAGTTCCGCCGCGCCGAAAGCTTCCTGTGGTCGGTGCGCATCATGCTGCACCACATCACCGGCCGCGCCGAGGAACGCCTCACCTTCGACGTGCAGCGCGAGCTTGCCGCCCGCCTGGCCTATGCCAATCGTGACAGCATGAGCGCGGTGGAGCGGTTCATGCGCCATTATTTCCTGATGGCGAAATCGGTGGGCGACCTGACGGGCCTGTTCCTCGCCCACCTCGATGAATCGACCGCCCGCCTCGCCTGGTTGCCCACGCTCACCCGCCGGCCGGCCCGGCTGAAGGGCTTCACCCTGCGGCGCGGCCAGATCGGCGTGCCCAATGATGAATTCTTCAAGGCTGATCCGGTGCACCTGCTGGAGATCTTCGCGCTTGCCGACAGCCAGGGGCTGGCCATCCATCCGCTCGCCATGCGCGCCGCCGCCCGCGATGCGCAGCTGATCGACGAACGCGTGCGGCGCGACAAGACCGCCAATGCGCTGTTCCTTGAGGTGCTCACTTCGCCGCGTGATCCGGAAACCGTGCTCAGGTGGATGAACGAGGCCGGTGTCTTCGGGCGCTTTGTTCCGGATTTCGGCCGTGTCGTCGCGCAGATGCAGTATGACATGTACCACCATTACACGGTGGACGAACACACGATCCGCGCCATCGGCCTGCTTGCCCGGATCGAGCGCGGTGAGCTGAAATCCGATCACAGCCTGTCGAGCGCCATCATCCACCAGCTGATCAACCGGCGCGTTCTGCATGTTGCGGTGCTGCTGCACGATATCGCCAAGGGGCGCGGCGGCGATCACAGCCTGCTGGGCGCCGATATCGCGCGGCGCCTGTGCCCGCGGCTGGGGCTGAGCAAGGAAGAGACCGAAACCGTGGCCTGGCTGGTGGAACATCATCTGCTGATGAGCCGCACCGCCTTCAAGCGTGACCTTTCCGATTTCAAGACCATCCTGGATTTTGCTGAAGCCGTTGCCAGCCCGGAACGGCTGCGCCTGCTGCTGATCCTGACCGTGGTCGATATCCGCGCCGTCGGCCCCGGCGTGTGGAACGGCTGGAAAGCGCAATTGCTGCGCGAACTGTATGATTCGGCGGAAGAAGTGCTGCGGTTGGGCCACAAGCAGACAGGGCGCGCGACACGCATCGCCGCCAAACAGGCCGGCCTGCGCGATTCGCTGGGCTGGCCCGAACAGCGCTTTGCCACCTATGCCCGCCGCTTCGCCGACAGCTATTGGGTGGCCGAAGCGTCAGATGTGCTCACCGCCAACGCCGGGCTGGTTGAAGGCGCCGGCGATGCCCCGCTGGCGATTGCCTGCACGCCCGATCCGGCGCGCGGCACCACGTTGGTCGCCATCTATGCCACCGATCACCCCGGCCTGTTCTACCGCATCGCCGGCGCCATTTCCCTTGCCGGCGGCAACATCTTCGATGCCCGCATCCACACCACCCGCGATGGCATGGCGATCGACAATTTCGTCGTGCTCGATCCGCTGGGCCGGCCCTTTGTCGAACCGGCGCAACTGGCGCGGCTGCGGCGCAGCATCGAGGATGTGTTGTCAGGCCGCATCCGTCTCGCCGACAAGCTCGCCGCCCGGCCACTGGCCCGCCGCAAGGCCGAACTGTTCCGGGTGGAACCGCGCGTGCTGATCGATAACAAGGCCAGCAATCGTTACACGGTGATCGAGGTCAACGCCTCTGACCGCCCGGCGTTGCTCTATGCGCTGACCAATGGGCTGTTCCAGCAGAAGCTGACCATCCACAGCGCCCACATCGCCACCTACGGCGAAAAGGCCACCGACACCTTCTACGTGACCGATCTCACCGGCGCCAAGATCGACAATCCGGTGCGCCTGAAAGCCATCGAAAAGCGCCTGTTGGCCATTGCCGCGACCGCCAGCCCCAAGGTGGAAATGCTGGCCGAAGCGGCGGAGTGAGTCAGTTCTTCCCTGGTGCGCTGGTGGCTCCGTCCATCAGGCCGCCGGGCACGCCGAGATAGACAGCCACCATGCCGGCAACCACCAGCAACAGCGAAATCGCCAGCACATAACGCACCTTGTTGCCGGTCACGCCACCGCGCGCCTTCACGGTGGAGATGATTTCGGGCGGGTCTGCTTGTGTCGTGGGTTCAATGGCCATGAACAAATCAACGCCGCAGCAGCGGATTGGTTCCCGATCGGCCCCCTGCGACCACATCGCAGTTCCTCCAGCTTGCCAGCCGCGCTGCGCCTTGCTTAAGCGGATGGCAAGACGGAGAGTGACATGACCAAGCCAACCGTGAACGATTGGGCCGCAATGGCCGCCAAGGAAGTGAAGGGGCAGTCGCTGGACTGGCACACCCCTGAAGGCTTCACCGTCAAGCCGCTCTACACGCAAGAAGACACGGCGGGCTGGGAGCCGGGTCTGCCCGGCTTCGCGCCGTACACGCGCGGTGTGCGCGCCTCCATGTATGCCGGGCGGCCGTGGACGGTGCGCCAATATGCCGGTTTTTCGACGGCCGAGGAATCCAACGCCTTCTATCGCCGCAACCTGGCGGCCGGGCAGAAGGGGCTTTCGGTCGCGTTCGATCTGGCCACCCACCGGGGCTATGATTCGGATCACCCGCGCGTGTCGGGCGATGTCGGCAAGGCCGGCGTGGCCATCGACAGCGTGGAGGACATGAAGATCCTGTTCGACGGCATCCCGCTCGATCAGATGTCGGTGTCGATGACGATGAACGGCGCGGTGATCCCGTGCCTCGCCTTCTTCATCGTGGCGGCCGAGGAATCTGGCGTTCCGCAGGCCAAGCTGGATGGCACCATCCAGAACGACATCCTGAAGGAGTTCATGGTCCGCAACACCTATATCTATCCGCCCGAACCGTCGATGCGCATCGTGGCCGACATCATCAGCCACACGGCGCGCAACATGCCGAAATTCAACAGTATTTCGATTTCCGGCTATCACATGCACGAAGCCGGGGCGACGGCGCTGCAGGAACTGGCCTACACGCTGGCCGACGGCATGGAATATGTGCGCGCCGCCCAGAAACAGGGCCTGGGTGTCGATGAATTTGCCGGCCGGCTGAGCTTCTTTTTCGCCATCGGCATGAACTTCTTCATGGAAGTGGCCAAGCTGCGCGCTGCCCGCACGTTGTGGGCGCGCATCATGACCAATTTCGGCGCCAAGGACCCGCGCAGCCTGATGCTGCGCACTCATTGCCAGACCAGCGGCGTGAGCTTGCAGGAGCAGGACCCGTACAACAACGTCATCCGCACCACGGTGGAGGCGCTGGCGGCCGCGCTGGGCGGCACGCAATCGCTGCACACCAACGCGCTGGATGAAGCCATTGCGCTGCCCACCGATTTTTCGGCCCGCATCGCCCGCAACACCCAGATCGTGCTGCAGGAAGAAACCGGCATCACCAAGGTCGTCGATCCGCTGGGCGGCAGCTACTATGTCGAAGCGCTCACCAAGCAGCTGGTGGACGGCGCCCAGGCCATCATCGACGAGGTTGAATCGCTCGGCGGCATGACCAAGGCGGTCGCCAGTGGCCTGCCCAAGCTTAACATCGAAGCCGCCGCCGCTGCCAAGCAGGCCGGCATCGACATGGGCGAAACCGTGATCGTCGGCGTCAACAAGTACAAGCCCGGCAGCGTGGACGAGGTGCCGGTGCTGGACGTGGACAATGTGGCGGTGCGCGCCAGCCAGATCACGCGGATCGAAGCCGTGAAGGCGGCGCGCGATTCCGATCGGGCGCAGGCCGCGCTGGATGCGCTGCGCGAAGGTGCACGCGGCAGCGAAAATCTGCTGGCCCTGGCAATCGAGTGCGCCCGCGCCCGCTGTACCCTGGGCGAAATCAGCGCCGCGATGGAAGATGTGTTCGGCCGCCATGCAGCCGTCGTGAAGATGGTGAAGGGCGTTTATGCCGATGCCTACAAGGCCGATCCCGCCTATGTGCGCGTGGCCGAGGGCGTGGAGGCGTTCGAGCGCCGTACGGGCCGCAAGCCGCGCGTGCTGATCGTGAAGATGGGCCAGGACGGGCATGACCGCGGCGCCAAGGTGGTCGGCACGGCGCTGGCCGATCTGGGCTTTGATGCGACCGTTGGCCCGTTGTTCCAGACGCCGGAAGAAGCCCGCGAACTGGCGTTGCAGCTGGATGTTGATCTGGTCGCGTCGTCATCACTGGCCGCCGGCCACAAGACGTTGGTGCCGGCGCTGATTGATGAGCTGAAGCAGGCCGGCCGATCGGATATCAAGGTGATCGCCGGCGGGGTGATTCCGGCACAGGACTATGAGTTTCTGAAATCGGTGGGCACGGTGGCGATTTTCGGGCCAGGCACGAACATCGTGGAAGCGGCTGCCGAACTGCTGCGCCTGTTGGGGCATAATCTGCCGCCGCTGGGCGAAGCTGCGGAATGACGAAAGGGGCGCCCGCTGAACGGGCGCCCCCTCGCATGAGTTCGGTGGCTTAGAAGCTCATGCCCACGCTCATCTTGTAGAAATCGCCGGCATTGTCCTTGTCCAGATCGGCCCCGGCGGTGAAGCGGGCGAAGAAGCCCTTGGGCAGCGCGAACTGCACATAGCCACCCAGCCATTCATAGGTCTTGCTCGGGCGGCCGCCGACATAGGTGTTGCGGGTGTTCGACAGCAATTCATAATGCGGGCCGAACGAGACATTGGGTGATGCCTTGTAGCCGACGTTCACCCAGGTGTGGACAAAGTCGAGCGCGGCAGCGCCTTCGCGATTGCGGGCAGCCAGATAATAGCCGCCATAATATTCGGCCTCGATCTTGTCGTCGCTGTAGTTGACGGTGAGGCTGGGCAC
>JAIXQM010000176.1 GCA_027485735.1 Sphingomonadales bacterium
CCCCCTCGCCTGGATGACCAGCATCCTCGAGCGCCTCGCCCGCGGACACTCCAGCCAGAAACTCGATCAGCTCATGCCGTGGCGGTTCAAGGCCTGAAGGGCCCCGGCACACCGCTTACCAATCTCACCGTGGCGCGCGTTACCGAACGCGTCTTTGCGCCCGAGGTCATGCAATGCGTCCCAACTTCCCACATCAGACCAGAGTAACGGTGCTGGGACAACCGCGACGCGCTTCGCCTTTTCCATGATGGCAAAATCAACAGAATCAGAGCGGCAAGCCAAGAGCGGCTCGAGCGCGGGATAAATGCGACGCCCTTCCCGGTGCGATTGCGCCATGGCGGCACGGCAGGCGGTCGCGATATCAGGTGCGTGGGCCTCCAGCTCGCTTATGTAAGTCTCTGCCCGAAAGAGAAAAATGCCAGCGTTCCAGAGGTAGCATCCTTGTGCAAGATATTGTGTTGCCATCGCGAGCGCCGGTTTTTCGACGAAGGCGTCGACCGCTCGAACGCCAGGCGCGATCTCGCAGCCGGTACGAATATAACCGTAGCCTGTGTCGGGACGGGTTGGCGCAATGCCAAACGTCACGAGCCAGCCGTCCTCCGCCAGACCCGCAGCGGCATCCAGCGCCTTATGAAGCACCGACGGATTGGCAATCACATGGTCGCTTGGCATGACCAGCATCAGCGCCTCCGGCGCCGCGAATGCTGCCAAGGCAATGGCAGGTGCGGTGTTGCGCGCGACCGGTTCAAGGATCAGCGTTGGGTAGAGTTCGATATGGGCCAGTTGTTCTTCGATCAGCGCAGCGTGGTCAGCGTTTGCAACGACGATGGGCTTGATGAAGCGTGATGGGTCATGTGTTCGCAGGGCCGTCAGTTGGAGCAGTGTCTGTTCATGCGTGAGGCTGAGCAGTTGTTTCGGACGATCCTTCCGCGAGAGCGGCCAGAGCCGGCTACCGGTGCCGCCCGAAAGGATGACGGGCGTGATCTTGCGAGGCGGAGGCATAACAGAATTCCGGAAAGCTTGGCGGCGAAGCTTGTCAGGCCTCAGGGAATGACAAGAACCGGCCAGCATCTGCCGATCGGCCTAGATAATATGAAGCTTGCGCGCAGCGATTCTCTGACCCAGATCAATTGTCGCGGCTCCGCATGGTGGGCGCCAGGGGCGTCATCAAACAGGCGCGGCTTTGCGCTGACCCTCCGGCAAAGGGACGGTCATCCCGATTTCACCGGAGGAAACCGGCCATTGGGCCTGCAGCTGCCCCGTTGGGGTTCGGTCGCCAATCCCGATTGATCACCAGCCGCAACGCTGGATCCGCCGCTCACTGGCACATGGGCGATTGCGAGAGATTGACCGCAGAAGATATGGCGCTGACCATAGGGATACTGGTAGAAGGCATTGTCATTACGCGATCCCCTGACCGATGTCTGTTCGCAGGTCGATGCCCATCGGCGGTGTCGCAGCGCACCACCCACCGCCCCGGACCCGGCCAGCAACAGCACCCAGCTTGAGGGTTCGGGTATGGCCGGAGGTGGCGGCGGCAGGATTTCGACGCCGGCGATATCGAAGCGGCCACTGAGCAGGCGGGCGCTCAACGTTGTCTGATTGCCCGCGAAGGATTGCTGCACGGCCTTCATTTCCAGCACTTCGTCAAATCTGAAGCTGAGCAATTCGCCGGGCTGGATGGTAGCAAGTGAGCGAAAAGCAAAACTCCGGCTACCCGCAGAGCAATTCGTAGTCCTGGTTAGGTCGGTGAGATCCGACACGCAGTTTGCGATCTGGAAGCCATTGTTAAAACCTGCATCGCCAATCGAAATTGACGGGCCCTGTAAACTAACAAAGCTGCCTGAGGCAGCGAAGCCATTTGAGCCTAAATATGCAAGCAGGCCGGCTGAAATCCCCTCCAGACTATAGATTGCAGACAAAGCAACGGGGTTTGGTCCGTCGTTGCGGACCTGGGTCTGCGTGCGGATGGATGCCGTCAGGCTTGCGCTGTTTGCATTGAGCACGGCCGCAGTGCCACTGAGCGAGAACCGGCGCGAGCCGGGATCATAAACCATGGTGGCGGCGGCATCGGCAATGCCAAAACGTGTATCGGATAAGGCCACGCTGGCACCCACCAGACCGACGTCCATCGGCATGGCATTGGCACTGCGGGCCTGCCCATTTACAGTGACAGTCGCGGCGCCGGATAGAAAAAAATGGGTCACATTCAGATTGACCTTGGCCGATGCGGCGCTCGCGCAGATCAGGGCGAAAGTCGCTGCGCCTGTGATGGCACGTGGAACCATGTCCAGATCCCCTTGCTGATACAGGAGCCAGCCTGTGCCGTTCGGCGGCAGCGGGCAATGGCACAAATGTAACCAAAGTTGTTGCGAGAATGGGCGGCAACCGGCACGTTTGGCATCGACTTGTTGGCGGGGGGCGGGGATCGTGGCAACGATGGTGGCACAAATCGAACCTTTTGTGCCTACTCCGCGCGCGGTGCTCGCTGCCGAAGCAGCAGCCATCGCGCAACTGCCGGGGTTCGAGGCGGCGCTGCAGGCCTTTTGCGGCGGGCTGGCCGGCTTTGCCCGCGCCTCGGGTCGGCCGACCACGGCCGATACCACTCGCTGGGCGCTGGCGGCGATGATCCTGCACTATGACGCGGCCGGCGGCGCCAGCTTCGGCCAATTTCTGGCGCTGTGCCGGCAGGGCGGGCTGGCCGGGCCGCGGGCGGTGCGCGGCGCGCTGGGCGAGGCACAGGTGGCCGGCCTGATCAGCATCACGCCCGACCGGCACGACCGTCGCCGCCACATCGTGCGGCCGACGCTGCGGCTGGCGCAGATCATGGGCTTTGGCCTCGCCATCAGGCTGAAGGCGCTGGAACATGTGCGGCCGCTGCCCAAGCCAGCAGCCGATTGGGCAGGGCGGCCGGCAACACTGGCCCTATTCCTGGGCCGCAATGTCGAGGCCTATGCGCACGGCGGCTTCATCCTGTCGGCCGACTATCCCGAAGTGGCTGCCTTCATGGAGCGGCGCGCCGGCTATCCGCTGCTGCTCGATCTGATCGCCAGTTGCCGCGTTGTGAATGGCGGGGTGGTGGCAACGGTGTCACCATCAGAAGCGGCCGCGCATTATGGCGTATCGCGGGCCCATGTGCGCAAAGTGCTGGCGCTGGGACAGGCAGCGGGCTGGCTCACGCTCACCGGGCCGGGCGGTCAACTGCGGCTTTCGGCGCAATCATACGCGCGGCTGCGGCACTGGATCGCGCTGGAACTGGCGTGGACGGCGCGACTGATTGGCTGAGTATTCCCCAAGCATTTCGTTCGAGCTTGAATTTTGCAAGGCCACCCCCATCGGCGCGAAGGCCCCATGTCGGTGGCGTCATAAAGCGCTCCTGCTATGAGCATAGTTGCAGCGACCTCAGGCTGCGGTCGCGCAGTTCGCAAGCGTTTCATGGTCAAAGATGAGACCGGGTTGATGAGGTGGTCCCGGTAATGTGCCGCTGATCGGCCGCTGCCGACCAAAGGAGCATTTTGAAGCTCCGGCCCGGCACAATAAGGGTGAATGCGAAGTCTCGGAATCCTGGGGTTCTTGCTATGCTGGTTCCGCAAGGCTGTGAAACTGCCTTGACCTTGCACCCGGCTCCAAGGTGCAACTTCAGCCCGGAGGTGATTCGTGCGTGGCATGAGCATAGGCGAACTTGCCGGCGCGTCCGGGGTGCGAACTGACACTGTTCGCTACTATGAGCGCATTGGCCTGCTCGCGATGGCGGCGAGGACGGAGGCGGGATATCGAAGCTACGGATCTGAGGATTTGGCTCGGCTGCGCTTCATCAGGCGCGCCAAGTCTCTGGGTTTCTCACTGGAGGATATCCGCCGTCTTCTTGATCTGCAGGGTAACGATGCTTCGACTGCTGGTGATGTTCTTGCCCTGACCCGTCAGCGTATTGAGGTGCTGCAGAACCAGATTGCCGATCTCGCAGCAATTGAAGCCGCGCTTGCCAATCTCGCACGCGATTGTCCTCCCGATGCCCCCGCCAGCGACTGTCCGATTCTCGCGCATCTCGCCGGACTGCATCGTTTCAAGATGGGGGTGCCCCGCTCACCCATCATGTCACGAAAGGACTGAACAATGGATATGAAACACTGTATCGACTCGTGCAGCCATTGTCATCGCGCGTGCCTCGAAGCTCTTGATCATTGCTTGCGTCAAGGTGGCAAGCACGCAGCTTACGAGACCGTATCGGCGCTGCTGGACTGCGTGTCGCTTTGCACCACCTGTGCTGACCTTATGACCCGCTGTTCGCTCGTGCATTCAGCCCATTACGGCGTGTGTGCCGACGCATGCAGGCGTTGTGCTGAAGCCTGCGATGCTTTTCCGAATGATGCCATGATGCGTCGTTGTGCCGAGGCCTGCCGGGCATGCGACGCCGCCTGCCGCGCCATGGCCAGTCATGCCGCACATTGACCAGCTTGCCGGGCGCCTGCAGGCGCCCGGCCCCTGGATGAACGTTGAGAAGGAACTGATATGAATGTGGAGATACGAAACTTGGCGGTGAGCAGTCTTTTGCTCGTTGCCGCTACGAGCTGGGCAGTACCGGCGGAGGCACAAGGGCTGTTCCACAGAATCATGCGTGGAACCGTTGTCGAGAAGAGCGAAGGTGTAGTGACCGTATGCGTGGGTCGTGCGGACGGGGCGAAGTTGGGTCAGCAGCTCGCAGTCGTGAGGATCATGCCGACCGGTATCGGGGCAAAAGGCGGCTCAGCCTGGCGGATGCGTGATGTCGGTCGTGTTCAGCTTGACGAAATTGTCGATGACCATTTTGCGCGCGCAACGGTTCTGAGCGGGGATCCGCAGAAGAATGATCTGGTTGAGTTGCGGGTGCCGCAGGGAGGGGCCAAATGAGCATGGATAATTCAAAGGATACACTCATCGCGGGCAATTTGTCGATTGACCGCTGCGCGCGCGCAGGTGCCATCGTTGCGCTTGTCCTCTTCCTCATCTGCTGGGTGTTGGCAGTCCTGGACATTGGAGGACACAACATGCTGGCGCTCTTGACGTCGGCGCCCGCGCGCTCCGCGATGGCTCTTGTAACCGGGACGATTTGTGCCGCGCTGTTCGGAGGTTTGACAGGCGCCCTCATCGCCGGTGCGTACAACTTCGCAGGGCCGCGTCAATCCGGGCGACGGAATGCTGATTGAGCTCCCGCTTTTGTGCTATGATTGTGATGCTCAAGAGTGAGGCGAGGCTATGGATCGTAGAACCGTTCTGATCGCTGGTGTCGGCACCCTTGGTGTTGAATTGACCGGAAAGGCGGCTCAGCCACAAGTCAATTCCGGCAAGATGGCCGAAATGCCGGATTGCATAGCACTTTGTACTGCCACCCAGCGGGCCTGTCTTGCGGCGATGGCACACCTGGTCCGCGGGCCACGCGGTGCCGCAACATGGCCTGCTGTGGCAGCTCTCATGGATTGCGCTGAACTGTGCCAGGCGACGGCCCATGCAATGATCAGGGAATCTCCGGCGCACGCCGTTTTCTGCAAGGCCTGCGCCGATATTTGCGAACGATGTGTCGAGCAGTGCCGGCTGCTGCAGCCGGACAACATAATGCAGCATTGCATCGATCAGTGCACGCAATGCGCCAAGAGTTGCCGTGAGATGGGTTCAATGGGCGATTAGAGATTGGTTGATCTATCCTCGAAATGACTATATCTCGAATCAATCTATCCAAGAAATATAACACAAGATTGATCAAGTGAGCAGACGTGCAATAGCCTTTATTGCTTTCAGTCCCGATCCGAAGCGCGCAATAGCTTCCCGATTCTTTTCCAATTCACTATAGGCAAGATAAGAAATGTCCAGATCGGCCACGCGACTGAAGGCGGGCCGTCGCAATTGCGCGCGAACATCGGCTTCACGCGCATCCGGGGCCACCAGGAACAGCCCGGCGGCCCCATGAAACGCACCTGCACTCAATGCCAGGTCCAGCATCCTTACAATGCCGGAGTAGATTGAGGTCGAGTGTTCGACTTCGAACGCGGCCGCAACACGATCTGCGCCCCGCTCGATCCACAAGACATCAATCAGCCTGACCGAATCTGCGCCATGCGCCGCAGCAAGACTGTCAGGCAGACGTTCCAGACAGCCATGACCAAGCGCCTGCCCGGCGAACAGGCGGCCGCGGTCATTGGCGGCGATCCAGACATCGTAACCCAACGCCATCCCAAGATCACGCAGCCAGGCTTGAATCTCGGTATGGGTCCGATCGTTCTCGCTGTCCTGCATCGCCGCCTTGCTGAGGGAGCGCGCCTCCTCACGCGCCGCCTTGAGGCGTGAATCCCATGTTCCCAGTGTCTCGTTTCCATCCAGAGGCGGCGCCGGATAGCGACCCGAACCGATATCGAAAAGCAGCCCACCAATCGCGCCCAGGTCGTTGGAGAGCAACTCGCGAAAGCGGTCATTCAAATCGAGGATACCTGTGCGCATCGCGAGATAATGTTCCCAGCTGCCCAACTTTACTGTGGCTCCTGTGAGGGCATTGTACCCCTTCACGATGGCCGTATTGAACGGCGGCACCAATGTAGGGTGGAGAAAATAGAGCAAGTTCGCGACTGCCGGGCCCAAGCCCTTGATCTTCTCCCTGTCGATCGCATGGATGTGACTGATGATTTCTTCGGCCGTATCACAGCATGAGCAGGCATGGAGCAGCCTGCCGAACGCCAACTGATTTCCTCTGTTTTCGTAGATGTCGGGAATGCGGAGCTTTGGCTTCCAGAGAAAGGCGTGATCCGCGCCCTTGAAAATCTGGCGCTGTTCGGCAACCGAGTGAACGACGGTTTCGAGCGAGGATCCCCTGTATGACACCCCAAAGGATCCGCGCTCGATCTCGCTGACAACAACGCTGATGCCCCGCCGGATCGAGCGGAAATTCTTCAGCCGCTCATCCCACAGGAACCAGCTGCGATAGGTGCAGCTTGTATCATCGCGCCAATTCTCTATGAGCCGGCGGACCAGAAGGTCGTGAGTTTCATTCTGTATTGGACGGTCTTTTGCAATCAGCACAACATGCCCCCAAAGCCGGCTGGTCAGCCCCTGTTTCGGATCAGCATAAACCGACACAGGGAATTCCATACGCAAATTCTGCACCACGAAGGCCTCATAGAGGTCTGAGCCGGCTTTGCGCTGAGCACAGCCAGTTCCAATCCCACATCAGGCTGGCTCTGCCGTTGACAGACAGTGCGCGCGGACAATTTTCCACGCATCAGCCGCACTGTTGGCAAAACTGAATAGATCAAGATCTTTTTGTTCGATCATCCCAAATTTTGTCATTAAATCGAAATTTACAATACCTTTCCAATAATTTTCATCAAATAAAATAATTGGAATCATTGGTGATTTTCCCGTCTGACGAAGCGTTAATAGTTCAAACATCTCATCAAGTGTGCCAAATCCTCCGGGAAAAATAACCAGAGCCTTTGCTCGCATGGCCAAATGCATTTTTCTAATAGCAAAATAGTGAAAACGAAACGTAAGCTCAGGGGAGCTGTAGGGATTAGGTTTCTGTTCATGCGGAAGCGTGATGTTGAAACCGATCGATGGTGCTCCGGCATCATGTGCGCCCCGGTTTGCCGCTTCCATGATGCCTGGCCCACCTCCTGTGGCAATGACATTCCGGCGGCCCCGGCCATCGCCGGCCAAGGCACCGCCTTCAAGAGACGCAAGGCGGCCAAATTCCTGCGCCGAGTGATACCAATGCCGCCCCGGACCTTCGTCTTCTTGGCTGACACGAGCGCTGCCGAAGACGACGATCGTTGAATCGATGCCCCATTCGCGCAGGATATACTCGACCTTCTCATATTCCAACATGAACCTGGTGCCGCGCATCGCGTTGCTCAAGATGAAGTCCTGATCAAGAGCAGCCAACCGATATGACGGCAGGTCGGCCTCGCGCGGGGTTGGAAAACAAGGTTCACAGGGATGAGGCATCAGTTCGCTGTGCCGTTGATCATTGCTCATGATTATTCCCTTCTTGTTCAATCGATGTTTGGTTTCCGGAAAAGTGATTGCGAAAGGCTCTCATCGAACATTGGGTGAATAATATTGTTCACGTCACTTAGATTTTTATTATTGGTCATCTGCAGATCGAAACTGCCACCACAGAGCAATCATCATCAGTGCAATGACGCCTAAGTTGATGGCGGGCCCGTCAGGCCAGATGCTCAAGGCCAATGAGGCGATGCCTTGCGCCGCGTTGATCACGGAAAACTGTGACGCCATTCGATTATGCGTGCGAACCCCCGCGCCCTGTGCAGCCAGATAGGTCGACAACAGGCGCAATAGTGCCGCGCTCCACCCGACCAGCAGGAACGACAGGCTCAACAGCCAGAAACTGTCGTTCCGGGTCCCCAGGAGGAAGCCGAGCGAGAGCACGATGACCAGCGGGACCACAAGGCGTGATCCCATCGACGCGATGCAGCGATGGACCGGCGGCAGAAACTGGCTTGCCACCATGACAAGACCACACGAGCCAATTAGCAAGGCGCCGGCGGACTTGGGATGCAAATCCAGCATGATTGTTTGGGTGTGCAGCATGGCCATCGTGCCCCCGGCAGCCACAGCGATTGCGATATAGGGCAGCTTGCCGCCACCGTTGGCAGCGCAAGCGTGACTGCCCTTCCGGGGCTGGGCAAGACGAGCGCTAGGCGCAGGGCGCGCCACTGCCGCAACGGCTACCGCCAGCCCGAAGGGCACAATATATGACGTCGCCAGCAATGACCGGCTGGCAAGGAACGCCCCGATATCGCCGGTCAGAACCAGGCCGTTAAGCCACGAGAAATCGCGCGCGCAGCGTTCTGATTGGCTGCCACCGGCTACAATTGAAAAGGCCGATGGAACGACCGCGGCAACGAAAGCGCCATTCAGGAACCGCAGTGCAAAGAGCCCCGGCAGCGCAGCCTGATCAAGGGCTGCAAAGCTGATGACATACCCAACCAGGCCAAACGCCAACACCCGCTGGACGCCGAAGCGGTTGCTAATATGCGCCCAGGGCAGCGCGACGCAGGCTGCACCGAGCGGGAAAGCCGCGGACAGCGCAGCCAGCGCCGCCGGGTCCAGTTCGCCGCCCGCCCATGCTGGCAATGATGGAATGGCAAAACCGTTGGACAATGAGACCAGTGCGACGGCGACCAGCAGCGTGGGGAGCCGAACGGGAGCGAAGTCCGATGATGTGAGGCTCACGGCGCGCAAGGGCCTTGGCCATCGCCACGATCCTGCTTGAACTGTGCTTCCTGCCATGGCCAATGACCATTGATCTCGACCCCGAGCGCGACGCTGAGGAATGTCCGGATTGCCAGCAGGCCGGCCAGAACGCCGATATCTTCGATCTGTGGCGTCACCTTCAGCGTTTTCAGCAAATCGGCAGCAACAAGCAGTTCCAGTCCCAGCAATATGCTACGCCCGATATTGGCTCTGAGCGGTCGGTAGGCAGGCCCCCAGCCGGACCGTCGTCCAGCGCTAACGTACATCACGGCTGACAGCGCAATGCCAAACAGCATTGCGGCGGTTCCCAGCAATTCCAGTGCTTCAATGGCACTTGTAACAAGCGCAGCGCGGTTCATTGGCGAATTGCCATCATGTCAGCACAACCTGCTCGCCCAGAAAGGGGATATGGCAATCCCAGCCCAGTTCCTGCGTGATCCGGCCTTTGAGCGCCTCTGCTCCGGCCGGTTCCCCATGCGTGATGAAGGCCCGGCGAGGCGGGCGCTCAAATCCAGCCAGCCAGCGCATGATCTCGTCAGCATCAGCATGGGCGGACAGCATCGACAGATTGACGATCTCGGCCCGCACGGGAACCAGATCGCCATGAATTTTCACTTCCCGAGCCCCCGCCACAAGCGCCGCGCCGCGCGTGCCGGCGGCTTGGAAGCCGGCGAACAATATGGTGTTCCGCGGATCCGGCGCATAGTGCGCCAGATGATGCAGGACACGGCCGCCGGTTGCCATGCCGCTTGCCGACAGGATGACCTTCGGCATTGGGTTGGCATTGAGTGCCTTGGAGTCGCTCACCTCGCGCACATAGGTGGCGATCTGGCAGGTCGCCATGCACTCAGCCCGGGAGAGTTTGTGGTCATCGGGATGCGAACAGAACAACTCACTTGCGTTGACCGCCATCGGGCTGTCGAGGAACACAGGCACCGAGCGCAGACGGCCTGCCGCGTGCAGCTTTGAAAGGTGAAAAAGCAGGGACTGGGCGCGTCCGACAGCGAATGTTGGCACCACGACTGTGCCCCCGCGGCCCACTGTTCGTTCTATGACATCGCCAAGCATGGATGTGGCGTCGGCGTCATCGTGCTTTCGATTGCCGTAGGTAGACTCCACAACAATATAGTCGGCCTCTCTCAGCTGCTCTGGCGGATGCATAATCGGATCGTTGTAGCGACCCAGGTCTCCTGAAAACACGATCCTGCGGTCATGCCACCGCACCGTTGCGCAACTTGCCCCCAATATATGTCCGGCACGGTCGAGCCGAACAGTCGCATTGCCGTTTGCGACATGCTGCACCGTGTGCACAGCCACAGGTGAAAAGAACTCAAGAGCGCGTCTTGCATCTTCCTCGGTGTACAGCGGTTCGGCCGGCTGATGCCTTGAGTAGCCGCGCTTGTTGGCGAACTGGGCATCCTTTTCCTGCAGATGGCCACTGTCGGGCAGCAGAATCTGACACAAATCGGCCGTTGCCGCGCTGCAGAGAATCCGACCGCGCCAACCATTGCGGACCAGCACCGGCATATAGCCCGAATGATCGATATGGGCGTGCGTCAGAATGACATCCTCGACCCGGCGCAGAGCCGGATCAACAGGCAGACGATTTCGGTCGCGGAGGTCGCGGGGCCCCTGAAAGAGGCCACAGTCAATCATCAGGGAATGTCGTTCATCAGACAGCAGATATTTCGATCCGGTGACTGTCTGCGCTGCGCCGAGAAAATCGATCTTCAGCATCTCATTCTCCATGAAAAACCAGCTTCAGTGATGCTTGTACCAGCCTTTACCCTTGATATTGTTCCAGCTGTCTGAAACGTGGCAGGCATAACACTGTTCGACTGAAGCGCGTTTGCCGGCGACGGACTGCGACACCATTTCGAAATGCATCATCCTGTGACTTGGCGGCGGCAGATGACATTGCACGCATTCAGTAGAGCGTGCGGAAGGGTGAAGAAATTCCGCAATCGTCCATTGCTGAACGCTGTGACAGGTGCCGCAATCCTGTCCAAAGAAGCCGCGATGCCGGTCACGGTTGGAATGACATGAGGCGCAGTCAAGCCGCGCTAGACTGCCGGTTACTGCCGGTTGCCAGGGCAGCGGCCGTTTCTGGCTCGCTCCACCGGTGCCGGGTTCGGCCGGTTTGGCGACAGGGCCTGACCAAAGTCCACCTTCGGCCAAGGCGGCATGATCCATTCTCACCAAGCTCACGCCGCCATCATGCTCGATATGGCAAGTGGTGCAGGTGGTCACCGCGACGTGGAATCGGGTCGATTGCTTGTCGCCAAATTGCGTCTGTGCATGGCAGGCGATGCAGTTCTGCGGCCTGATTCCTTCATGCGGCGTATGACATGTTTCGCATTGCCCGGCCGCGAACCCATGCGCCTTCGACAGTGGGCCAGGGTTCACCAGTCCGGACCAGCCTGGTACGACCTGACTGCCGGCCCGATGCACGCCAAAAGGAACCGCAATGCCGAAGATCAGCGCCGCGACGGCGAACATCGCATAGACGATCCCGGTCGACTTCATAGCCAGCGCAGCCCGTAATAGAGCCCCGACCAGATGTGCAGGATCAGCAGAGCAGCCAGCAGGATCGCAAAGATGATGTGTGCTACCAGAGACGCGCCGAGTGAACGGTTCGCCGCCTCTTCCGAGCGAATGGCATACTCGGTGTCGGCAATCGCGCCGACCAGCCTGAGGCGCTGTTTGCCCGGGTGGACGATGGGCGAGAGTGCAGCGGTCGGTTCGACAAGCGCAAGCAGCCGGGCCGATGCATTGACGCCCCCTTCGCGTGGCACATTGGTCACCGGCAGGGGCGCATCCCCTGTTCCCGTTTCGGCAAACGCGGTCCTGAGCAATGCAAGATCGCCCTTGCGGCCGCGCACCGCTCTTGCAATCTGGGCAAGGAGAAAGCGTCCAACATAGCCGCTGATGACAACCAAGACCATAACACCGGTCAAAGTGACTCCAAGCGGACTGTCATATTTGTGCGCGGCATGCACAACCCCGAGGGTGGGACCCAAGACACCGGCATAGACGTGCACAGTCAGCAACGTGCGGTCCGAGACGCGGCGTGTCACCATCTCGTGCAGGCGCGGAAACCGTTTCAGCGGAACGTAAAGCAGCGCAATCAGCATGAGGACCGCACCGGATATGCCGATAAGACTGCCCGTCATGCTGCCGGGAAAGCGGGGAGCCGCATGAAGAAGGAATCCGATTGGAAACAGGATCACGAACACCACCAGCGCACCGGTCAGCATGGCCCCGCGGTCGCGCATCAGGCTTCAACCACCAATGGGCCGCGCGTGCATTTCGCCTGACAGGCCAGCACATAGCCGCGGGCCTTGTCGGCGGGATCGAGACCAGACTCTTCCGCCATGGCAACTTCACCTTCGACCAGCTTTGTTACGCACACACCACAAACGCCCACCCGGCAGGAAAACGGAATTTCGACCCCGGCGGCCTCGGCGGCTTCCAGCACAGTTTGATCTGCCGGCAGAGCCGCGGACCGCTGGGCGATCGAGAACGTGATCGTGGTGGGAGCGATTTCGGGTTGGGCCTTCTCCGGCTTGCCAGTTGGCGGAGCTGGCAATGGCTCCGCAGGCGCGCTGCTTTCAACGCCGGGCGCATTTTCCGGCGGCAGCGACGCAGGCCCGAAGGCCTCGGTAAAGATCTGACTGTCCGGCACACCAAGTTCGCGCAGCAAGCCCCTGACCGTCTGCATCATCGCCGGCGGGCCGCACATGTGCACACGCCGAGCGGCAATCTCCGGAACCGCTGATTGCAGAAGTTCCCTGGTCAACTGGCCTTCCGGACCCAACCAGACTGTCCCGGGTGCCCGCTGCATGGTCGCCAGCACGTGCAGTCGCGGATGCCGGCGTTCCAGCATCTCGATTTCGTCCCTGAAAATGAATTCCTCGGTCGAACGCGCGCCATAGATGAAGAATATCTCCCCCGGCCAGGCCGTATCGGTGAGGTAGCGAAGCACTGACATCATCGGCGTGACCCCCACGCCGCCGGCGATCAGCACAATGCTTTCGGCATCGGAACCCGTGAAGGTGAACAGACCGAATGGCCCGGCCAGACGCAGTCTGTCACCAACCTGCACGGCTTCGTGGAGATGCCGGGATACCTTGCCCTGGCTTTCCTTCTTGACCGTGATTTCGACATACGCCCTCTGCGTTGGCGAAGATGCAATGGTATAGGATCGCTTTGCCGACTGGCCGGGCTCTGCTTCGACCTCGACTTGCACGAACTGGCCGGGCAAGAAATCGAACGGCAGGCGATCATCAGCCGGATTAACCAGACGAAACGTCAGAACCGTAGGCGTTTCGCGGACGATCTGGGCGACACGCAATTCGCCAGACCACGGCCGACGGGCCGGCCTGCTGCCTGGCCCGGCTGCGACAGGGTTCGACGGCTCTGGCGCGCCGGGCAACGGTGAAGGTGCAGTCGCAGGTGAAGGCGGCTTGGTGCCAGTAGAAGCCCCGTCTTCCTTGGGGGGATTTTTCTGAGGCTGCGGCTGCGCGGTCGGCGAGAAGGCCGCGAGCAGTTCGCCTACGCGGCGCGCGCGGAGATATTGCAAGGCCAACAGCAAACCGGAGGCAAGGGTCAAGACAGTCATCACCAGCCAGTGCGCCGGTGAAAAGCCGAGCAACTGGTCGTGGTTGCCGTCAATGCCGACCAGGGGAAGTCCCATCCGGGACCGATACCAGGAAATTGCACCAGCCTGGGGGCCTAAGGGGTCTGCCAGTGCCGTCCGTGCGGCAACGCCACTTTCGAAGACCGCTGCTCCCTCGCGAACCTGTTCGGCGATACGAGGCAACTGCCCGGGTGCGGCGGTTTCCGCCAGATCCGTGCCCTGCTCGATCGCCATCAGTCCATCATGCGCGCGCCTGTCTGCCTCCCGCATCAATTGATGTCGGGTTGCCGCATCCTCAGGGTCAAGCTGCATCAGTGCAGGAAACAGCGGGCCTTGTGACCCATGTTCATTCCCGCCGCACGACATGGACCCGCAGGATTCCGGCACCGACCCCATGGCAGGGGCAGCCACCGTAGAACCGCCACCATGATGAGCCGCATGATCTGCAGCCGATTGTGCAACAACCGGGGCGTGCGCTGCCACAACGACGGCGAGAATTGCTGATCGCACGAAATAATGCCCCCGGTGCATCTCGACAATAACCTACATGTCCTTCATCGGCATGGGCTTGTCCGGGGCCGCAGGACCGCCCTTCATGCCGCCGCCCATCCCGCTGGCGGGAGCTGGATCGGCAGCCGGGTCTGCAGTTCCGCCACTGCCCATGGCACCCGATTGGCCATGCTGCATCATCTGCTGATGTTCGGCCTTGATCTGTTCATGATCGCTGGCCATCTGCTCCTGCTGATGGATATCCCGCATGGACTGTTCAGCGGCGGCCGGGTCAACAGTGGTGCCCTGTTTGTCTGGTGCCTGCTTGGAACAAGCGCTGAGCAGGATCGCGGCGGCAATCGCCGCTCCCGAAAGCGCGACGCGGCCAATAGTCTTGCTTGAAGTCATCTCGAGTACCTCCTTTTTCTGGGCTACATGAAGTCAGTTATGCTGCGCGAAGGGCCAACGGCGTCCATTGCTGTCGAACGCATAAACAGTATAAGGATCGCGGCGACCGCCAGCGTCCATCCCGGGCGACCCTGCGGGCATGCCGGGGACAGCCAGGCCGATGATATTGCTTCGTTTCATCGCCAGCAGTTGCTTGATGTCGGCAGCAGGGACATGGCCTTCGACAACATAGCCGGCCACGACCGCCGTGTGACACGACGCCAGGTCCTGCGGCACTTTCAGCTTGGTCTTGATAGCAGACATATTGACGGTTTCGATCGCCTTGGGAGCCAAGGCCTTGCTGGCCGCCAGGTGCGAGGCCCATGAAGAGCAGCAACCGCACGACGGGTCCTTGTATACCAGCACCTCGCGCGCGCCCTCGGCGGCGGCGACTGTGCTGAAACCTATGAGGGCCGCCATTACCACGCTGAGACCCGATATCTTTTTCATATGGCTGCGTTCCTGTTCATCATTGCTCACTCATCAAGCCAGGGGCAGCGCCCCTTGGCCACATTGCTGGCTTCGATGCAGATCGGCCCGGCGAACGATTGTCCTTGTCGTGCCGGCGATTTTCAATTTGCCTGCAGATTTGGATACGCAGGGCCAGAGTATCGCCCTCCCCGAAAATCACTGATCCGTATTTCTACAGATCAGCTTTCAATGGCCGCGCAAGATATAAACGGGCCCTCAATGTTTGGTATTAGCGCAAGGGTGGATGCGCCATGATGCGTAAAACAGTGCAATGGACAGGATCGCGAAGGACCCATCGGTAATGCGTCAACTCACCCGGATTTTGGTCTCGGCTGGCATGCTGTGGGCATCAAGTGCCGCACAGGCAGGCACCTATGCGCTGGTCATTGAGCGGCAGAGACAGGAGATCGTTCCAGGTCGTGTCGATACGGTCGTCGCGGTCAATGGCTCTGTCCCCGGCCCGACGCTGCGCTTGCGTGAGGGTGAAGACGTGACGGTGAATGTGACCAATCGCCTTAAGGAATCGGCATCCATTCACTGGCACGGCCTGCTGCTGGACGGGCCGGCAGATGGTGCACCTGGGTTCAACAATTTCCCCGGAATCGCACCGGGCAAGACCCACAGTTACCGGTTCACCATCCGCCAGTCGGGCACATATTGGTATCATGCTCATTCGAGCACACACGAGCAGGCCGGCCAATATGCCGCCCTGATTATCGACCCGGCCGGCCCCGACCCGTTGGCGGCAGACCGGGAGCATGTGGTGCTGCTTTCGGATCACACCAGGGAAAATCCGGAACGGGTGATCCGCAATCTGAAAGCGGATTCGGCCTATTACAACTGGAACCGCCGCACATTGCCCGAACTGTTCCGCGACATCGGGAAATTTGGTTTGGGCAAGACACTGGCGGAGCGCAAGGCCTGGGGCGAAATGCGCATGGAGGCCACCGACATGTCTGATGTCAGCGGCTACGAGTTGCTGATCAACGGCATGCCAACCCAGCGCAAGCCCTGGCTGGAGTATCGGCCGGGCGAGCGGGTCAGGCTGCGCCTGATCAACGGCTCCGCCATGTCGTTCATGGATGTGCGCATCCCCGGCCTGGCCATGACCGTTGTCGCCACCGATGGCCGACCGGTCCAGCCGGTCACCGTCGATGAATTCCGCATGGGCGTGGCGGAAACCTATGATGTGATCGTTGAACCCAAGGATGATCGCGCATACGCGCTGTGGGCCGAAACCATTGACCGGAAGGCCCATGTTCTGGCCAGCCTGGCACCCCGCGCCGGCATGGATCCGCCGGCCCCGGCGTCACGGCCCAAGCAGGTGCTGCTGCTGTCCGAAATGGGCGACATGGGCGACATGGGCGGCGGTGAAATGGCTGCCGATACCGGTAAGACCGGCATGGCGGGCATGGATCATGCCGCAATGGGTCATGCCGGAACCGCTGGCACGTCTGAAATGACCGGAATGTCAAAGTCGCCGCCCGTTGCGGCCACCGATCCCAACTGCCCGCCGGAACATGCGGCCATGGGACATTGCAAGCCGGCTGTCATGGCGGACATGGATCATGCCGCAATGGGCCAAGCCGGAACCGCTGGCATGTCTGGAGACATGTCTGAAATGGCCGGAATGTCAAAGCCGTCGCCCGTTGCGGCCACCGATCCCAACTGCCCGCCGGAACACGCGGCCATGGGACATTGCAAGCCGGCCCAAACCGAAATGCCGATGCAGCGGGTCGGAACCGCAGTTGCCAGCACAAGGTCGGCTGATGGAACGCCATACCCGGTAGTGGATTATGGCTTCGGCAGCAATGCAATGGCGGCGATGGATCACGCCAGCATGGGCAGCATGGGCGGTTCCGGAAAGGATGGCATGGCCGGCATGAATATGCCGGTTCTGGGCAAGGAAGGCGATACCGATGCATCTGGCCGGGTGTTTGGTTGGGCCACCGGCGCGCCTTATGGCGCACGGGTGCTTTCGGTGCGCGACCTGGCCTCTGCAGCCCCGCATGCCGACGTGCGACCACCCACGCGGACAATCGTGATCCGTCTGCAAGGCAATATGGAACGCTATATCTGGACCTTGAACGAGGCCAAGTTCGGAGAGGCGCCGCCCATCCGGGTCGCATTCAACGAGCGGGTCAGGATCACATTCATCAACGAAACGATGATGGCCCACCCCATGCATCTGCATGGCATGTTCTTCGAGGTTGAAAATGGCCAGCCTGCTGACCGGATGCCGGAAAAGACCGTGGTTGTGGTGGCCCCCGGCCGCACACAATCGATCATCGTGACAGCGAACGAGGCGGGCGAATGGCCCCTGCACTGTCACCTCCTCTACCATATGGATCAAGGCATGATGCAGAAGTTTGTTGTGGCAACCGTCGCCGCGCCCGGGCGCAGCGGGGAGAAGTAATCATGCGGCTTGTAATTTACGTCGCCGCCTTCGCTGCAAGTGCCGCCCAGGCCCAGATGGGGCCGCCCGCGCAGATGGGACCGCCCGCGCCCGAAGCTGCCTATTCCGCAGATACGGCAGTGCTGCATCCAGCCAAAGACGCGGATCATGAGGGAAGAACCTATGCATTCTCCACCGCAGATGTGGACTACACGCGCTTTGCCGGTAAAGACACCGTGAACTGGGACGCGCAAGGCTGGATTGGAAACGACAGAAACAAATTCTGGTGGCGCAGTGAAGGGGAAACCAATGGCCCAAGGATCGAGCAGATCGAATTTCAGGCACTGTACAGCCGCAATTTGTGGGAATATTTTGATGCTCAGGTCGGCATTCGCTATGATGTGCAGCCCGATCAGCGCGGATATGTCGTAGTTGGTGTCCAAGGACTGTCCCGATATTTCTTTGAGACCCAGCTTCACGCCTATTTTGGTTTCAAGGGCGATGCCCTATTGCGCATGAAGCAGAGTTTTGACTTGCGGTTGACCAACCGGCTGGTCGCGGAACCGACGGTTGAAACCGACTTTTATCTGACCTCTGTGCCGGAACGGTTGATCAGACCGGGCTTTTCGATTGTCGAAACCGGTATCATCACCCGCTACGAGATCACGCGAAAATTCGCGCCCTATGTCGGTGTGATTTACGAACGCCGCCTTGGCGGCTCCGCGCGCCTTGCCCAAGCACAAGGTGAAAACCTCGGTGGCTGGACCGTCAGAGGAGGCTTGCGTGTCTGGTTCTGATCAAGTGCTCCATTCAGGGTGGAGATCCTTTTCCAGGCTCCGCCGCGCTCGCGCTATGCGGGTTTCCAGTGCCTTCACGCTGATGCCCAGCATTGCTGCGGCTTGGGCATAGGAATGGCCTTCCAGCGCGGTCAGCACCAGCGGCTCGCGCAGTTTTGCCGGCAACATCTGGATGGCATTTTGGACGCGGACCAGTTCGCGCCGATCGCCGGTTTCCTGTTCCGGCGACGGTTGCAGACTTTCCTGAACTTCCAGTTCCTCGGCAGAACCGAAGATCCCCGAGACAAAGCGGCGCACCATACGCCGGCGAGACCAGTCGCGGGTGCGATTGATGGTGGCGGTGCGAGCCCAGGCGCCGAATGAATGATCAGGGTCATAGCGATCGATCGCACGCCACAGGCCCACGAACGCCTCCTGAACAATATCCAGGGCAGCATCCTCATCGCCTGTCAGACGACGGGCCAACTGAAACAGACCCGTCTTATGCCGCCGCATCAGTTCGGTGAAGGCGCGCTCGTCACCCTGAGCGGCTGCCAGAGCCAGCTCGGCGTCCCCGGCGTGGCCGTCGTGACCGGTCATTCTGCGCCAGCGGTCAACGCACCGGCAACAATCCTGTCAAAGCGTGATGCCTGGGCAGGCGTCAGGACATCACGCATGCGAAACATGTGCTGCAGAGTTTCCTTCTGGAGCAATCCCATTGTCGTATGAAAATGGTCAACCGCTTTGGCCACGCGCGGACCATAGTGACGTTCCTCGACAATTGCCTCGGCCAATTCCCTGTTCGCCAGCCGCAAATCAGCTTCAAGCGATTGACGACGAGCCTGAAAGACGTTCTCGAGACGATCAATCTGCGCATTCTGCGCGGCACTCAATCCGAGTTCCCTGTGCACCTGTTCGTGAACGGACGGAATGGCATCTGCCTTGATCAACCGGCTCCCGACTATGGCCCCGCATAGGCCGGCCGCCAGCGCAATCAGTCCTGTTACTAGATAAGGTAAGGCGGCCTGCCTCATCGACCAATTCCAATCAAGCTCGATGGAGAGTAAGGTGCCAGAGGCGAGAAAACCGAGATTTCCGTCCGCGCTTCAGCCGTTGCAACCGCCCCATTGAAGCCGATCCCGACAACAAGAGATATTGCCGCGAGCGCACCACGCCAAGATGGTGAATATGCACCATTGGACAATGCGACCTGCCGCCATACCCCTGCTTCCAGCCCATGAAGGCTTCGATCCTGAGTTTCAGCTGCAAGCCTTGCCAAAAGCGTGTCGATTTGCTGGCTCATATGGTCTCCTCTCTGTCGCAGTGGTCCTGAACCCCGTAATACGCACTTGCACGAGATGACCCTGACCGGGCCGATTCAATGGCTTCGGGCCAGGTCGGCGACGAGGGCGACGACTTGCAGCTGCGTATAACTCCTGAGACAAGCAAGGAAAGCAAAATCATGCGCATTCAATTCACCTATGCACTGTTGCTGGGCACCGTGGCGATGTCGGCGCCGGCATTGGCGCATCCAAAATTGCTGGTGGCAAACCCGGCGGCCCAATCCAGCGTCAGCCCAACCAAGACTATCAGCCTGGCATTCAGTGAAAAGCTTATCCCCAAGTTGACCAACGTTGCCGTCGCGATGGTCGCCATGCGCGATGGAACGGCGCACGCTCCAAGCCCCGTTATACCGGCCGAAATCCATTTCGGAACCGACGGCAAGTCGGTGGCGGCCCGGTTCGCAAAACCACTCGCGGCCGGAAGCTATCGTGTGACATGGAGGATTGTCGGTGCCGACACCCATCGGATCGATGGCAGCTATGACTTTGTCGTACGCTGACGTCGGCGGCCCCGGTAATGGATGAGACCGTTTTGACGGCATTGCGCTGGGCGCAGTATCTTTCACTTGCCCTGCTGTTCGGACTGCCGCTCTTTGCCCTCCCGCGAAATGGCCTGATCGCCGCACTGGCGGCGGTGGGGCTACTGGTTTCCGTCGCTGGTTTCATTGCCTTGACCGCCTCGATGCTGGGCATTCGTCCGACGGCATTGGATGTCGAAACACTGACAACAGTGGCACAGCTGCCGGGCATAGGCACATCTTTCGAAGTCCGCTCAGCAGCGCTGTTGCTTGCCCTGATCGTCTGTGCAGTCGCGCCTCCTCTGGCCCGAGCGGTCGCCGTTTTCACTGGCGGCATTGCCCTGGCATCGCTGGCGTGGAACGGCCATGCGGCAGTGACGGAAGGCTCTGCTGGGATTCTCCACCTGTCCGCCGATGTCATACATTTGCTGGCGGCGGGGACATGGATTGCCGCTGTGGCGGCTTTCCTTGTCACATCGATAAAACGCGACTCCCGTGGGCAGTTGTCGTCGCAGCTGACAGCCTTTGCCGTTCCGGGCACCCTTGTTGTTGCCTCGCTGGTCGTAACCGGTTCTGTCAACCTGGTTTTGATTGCCGGCTGGCCTAGTCTGTCGATGATCAACAGCAGGTACGGGCAATTACTTGTGGTCAAACTTCTTTTGTTCACCGCAATGCTCGGCCTGGCGGGGCTGCATCGATATGTTCTAGTGCCGGCCCTGTTCAATAGATCGACAGAAGCGTTGTGGAAGCTTCGAACAAGCCTTTCCGCAGAGCTGCTCGCCGCCCTGACAATCCTGGCGCTTGTGGCCGCGCTCGGCCGCATGTCTCCGCCCTGAGGGATGACCGATTCGCGAATTGAGCTTGAAGCGGGTTCATGACCGGCAAAGATCTAAGCTTTGAAACTGCAGTTGCTCGCTTGTGGATTTCACGCGGTTCTATTGGCCGGATGCAAATGCCAGCGTAGCGTCAGTAACATTGGAATTTGGGAATGTAAGGCAAGTGGTTCAAAAGGCTGATGCAGCCTGCCGTGCGTCTGAGGTGAGAATCGCCGTGGAGTATTGACCCCGTTTGAGGGTGATCGGCGTCCAAGATTGACCTCCTGAACCAGCGTGGTTCAGGCACCTTAGATTTAGGGGGATGACGGGCTGTGTTGAAAAAAGGGATTCCCCGAGTTGGTGAGTGCTAACTGAATGATGCTCTTTGGAGAGGAGCAGTGTTTCGCGGAGATCTGACGGGCGAGGAATGGTCGGGGTTGGCACGCTGTTGCCGCCTCAGCACGGCCTGCCGGGGGTAGCCGGCGCTTTTTGAAAGGGATGCTGCATGTGTTACGGGTGGGCTCCCCGTGGCGGGACTTGCACGAACGCTCGGCAAGCGGAACTCGGTCTATGTGCGGTTCCGGCGCTGGGCCGGGCAGGGTGTGTGCCCTGCTGCAAACCCTGGTCCATCTGGGGCTTACCGACGACTGGCAACGCATGATCGACAGCATCACAGTTCGCGGCCACGTCTCGGCAGCAGGCGGAGCCGCAAGGCCAGCGCCGCTACAAGGTAAACATCAGCTCAACCCTGCCTTGAGATGATGCGCATGATGGCGGATTCGCGACTGCTATCGTTGGCGGAGGTGGTGGGTGGCTTCGGAGGACGGGTCATACGATGGTCTTATGGCCGCTTGGACTGGGCCGGTGGTGGTTCAGTGCGAGCGCAGTCGCAACTGGTCGGACGAGCAGATGTTGTTGATCGTACAGGAGTGCCTTCGGCTTGCCGGCGTCGTGGCACAGGTTGCGTGGCGCTGGGCGATCGGCAACCGTCAGCTTTACACATGGCGCAAGCAGTTGCTGTCGGGGGCGACGGGGAGCTCTATCCCTTGTGAGATAATCGGAGATAGTGGGCCAACCCCGCCAGGGGCCTTGCCGCCGCCAGCGTAGGCCCAGGCGTCCGAAGCCGTGATGACTGAAGCCGCAGGCATTATCGAGTTTGCATTGAACGGTGGCCCGGACTGCGGGTCATCGGCGCCGCTGCTGGCGAGACGCTGAAGCTCTTCCACGATGCGTTGCTGAGATCGTGATCGCCCTCCCGCCGGGCGTCCGAGCTCATCTGGCATACGGGTTGACCGATATGCGCCGCGGCTTTGATTGCCTGGCGGCGCAGCTGCAGATGGCACTGAAGCGTGATCCTCACGACGGCGCGCTGTTCGTGTTCCGCGGCACGCGCGGCGATCTGGGCAAGACATTACAATATGCGCCGTGCCTATAGGCGGCACTGAATCGGTTCATCACCGGTGGCCGCCTCGCCATCGAAAACAACGTCGCCAAGCGGACTTTGCGCGGCATCGCCGTCAAGCGGAAGATCTTCCTGGTCCTCGGCTCCGATCGCGGTGGTGAACGCGTGGCGATCATGTACACCGCGCTGGTGACTTCCTGTCTGAACGGCATCGATCCCGAAGCCTGGCTCGCCGATTTCAACGACCGTCTCGCCCGCGGCCATGGCCAGCGCGATGCCAACGCAATGTTGCCAGGAAACTGGCGTCGGCCATCGTTGACGATGGCAGTTTGATCTGACGTGGTAGCAGATGCGCTGGACAATGTAGCTCCTGGTTTACGCGCAACAGCCGCCGGGGCCTTCGATCTGGATCGGAGGGCATGGTATGCTTCCAAACGAGCAGTATACGCAGCAATGGCCTCTCAATGGCCGCAGCAAGGCTCCGCAACCCGTGCATTCATAGTAGAACTGGCAAGCATCAGTGGGCATTGTCTCGGTCTTTACCTTCTTGCAGATCGGGCAGGTCAGGACGGTTTCGAGGACGGCTTTGTTTTCAGGCATATGTGTATCCAGCCCACAGCAGCACTGTTCCGAGCATCAGGCCGACAAGCGTTGCCAAACGTACGTATCTTGGGGTGCATACCCCGTCAGGTCCGCAGGTCATCGCAGCGCGTTGCTGGCGCCAGAGCAGCACTGCCCCCCCGATCAGGCTGAGCGCCGCTACACCGGTGAGGATCGCTCGGTACGGACCAGCCAGTGTCGCGACACTTCCCAGCCACGCTGATCCGACGCCCATTGTCGCCAACGTCATCGGCAGGGCGCAGCACGAAGCAAGGCCAAACGCCGCCGCGATGCCGGCCCCTGTAAAGAGAGCTGCCCCGCCTTCCACGGCGGACCGATCGGTTGGCGGAACGTCTGCAGTAGGGTCTGACATTGCAGCATCCTTGAGAATGATTCCGCTGTTCCTTACTGTCTGTAGCAACTACAGACTCAAGCAGTTTTTTGCGGACGGTGATCGTGCAAGTCGATGTCTTTCCCATAGGTGACCTCTCCCGCCAGACCGGCTGCCATATTGAGACCATCCGCTATTATGAACGGATCGGTCTGCTACCAAAGCCTTCGCGTCGCGGGCGTTACCGGACCTACACACCTGCCGACGTCGCGCGTCTGCGGTTCGTGTGCCGGTCGCGCGAGCTCGGGTTCGCCATCAAGGAAGTAAAGACATTGCTCCGGCTGGAGATCGGCGGTGTCACCTCATGCGCCGAGGCGAAATCGGTGGCCGCAAAGCATTTGCAAGATGTTCGCAGTCGCATCGCGGACCTGCGTCGGATGGAGCATGTACTCGCATCCACAGTGCAGGCTTGCGATGACGGCGAGAACGCAGTCTGCCCGCTTATTGCGACGCTAACGCAGCGTGTTGACGGTGGCGCATGAACCCTGCGACTCTTGTCTATACGCCTGCGCTGCCATCGCCGAGATCGCTGGTTGCTTTGCGTTGTGTGCGAGGTTGCGGCTTGGCAGGCCGGTCTGGTGGCTCGTTCCCGGCGTTGCGTCGCTGATATTTTTCGCTTGGCATCCGACACGGGTTGATACCGTCGCTGCCGGCCGGGCAAATACGGCCCATGGCGGTATCTACATCGTCGGGTCGCTGGCTTGGCTTTGGATGGTGGAGAATCAACGGCCGGATCGGTGGGACTTGTTAGGCGGCTCAGTATGCCTTGTCGGTGCCGCGATCATAGTCGGCGGGCCACGTTGATCCGAGATTGGATTTGTTCCCCAAAATGACGGATGTGGCTTTGGCTGCCGCCCTCGAAACGCAGCCGTGGGCTCCGGCGAACGCATACACGACAACTGATGGGCATGCATTGGTCGTCTCTTTACCAAGCTGCAGTACCTCAGCGCGAATATCGACTGCACAGAGAACTACGTCGCGCTGCATCAACTGGTAAGCAAAGCGCTACCAGTCAAAACAACCGCCTGGCAACGGCTTAAATGCCTTTGCGACCTGAACAAGCGCGTGATTGACTGGCAGCCTCGCTCCAATCACCATATGGGAGGTAACGAACGTCGAGGTGAGCGACGCTGTTGAGCGCCGGTTGTCGTATCGAACTGTGTCTTTTTGTTGCAGCCGCAACATTATGCCAGCAGGCGCCCGAAGGCCCGCTGGTTTTCCGGGCTCTCGTAGATGTCCGGAATGCGCAGCTTGGGCTTCCATAAGAAGGCGTGGTCGGCACCCTTGAAGATCTGGCGCTGCTCGGCGATGGAATGGACAACCGTCTCAAGTGAGGAGCCACGATAAGCGACGCCAAAGCTGCCGGTTTCGATCTCGGCAACAACCTGTTCGATGCCCCGGCGGATCGAATGAAAATTCTTGATGCGCTGGTCCGACAGGAACCAGCTTTTATAGGTTGCAGCTGGATCGTCGCGCCAGCGTTCGATCGTCAGTTGCAGCAGATCAAAAGGGTCAGGCACCCCGGCATCACTCATTTGGGCTTCCGGGAGGAACTGTGCAGGCTGACGATCTGCCATTTGCCATCCAACTGCCGCAGCACGCTGGTCTGCACTCCCCTTCGTTCCACAGGCGCACCTTTTCTCAGCTCGATGATGTAGCGATAGGTTTCCACCGAAATCGCGACCGGCCCCTCAAATTTGACGTCAGTCTTGTAGTCTGAAAATTTGAATGACTTGAATTCAGCCAACTCGGGACCAAGGTGATGCGCCATGTAGTTCGCGTAGGTGCCTTCGCTGCCGCCTGACTCAAACACTTGTGAGTCGGTCGCGAACAAATCGGGCGTAGACTTGAGGTCCTTGCTCTCAATCGCAGCGCGATATTTTGCCAGCACTGCGCGGACAGCGGCACTCTTTTCAGCGTCGCCAGTGGCTTGTGCTTGCACCGGCGCTGAAGCCAACACAGCCAACGACGTTGCCGCTGCAAAAATCCCAAATCTGCCAATCATGTCTGTCTCCGTCAGTTTTGTTGTGCCGGGCGTTATCCATTCAATCAGGCACAGCTTAAGGCGAATCCCGCAACTGCGCTACATGGCCATTGGAGGGGCGAGCGTTCCTAACCACGCAACGGCTGCCATGATCCCTGCGGCCAGCGCTGCTTCGGCAAAGATGCTCCGGCGGAGCGCTGCCAAAGCCGCTGCAGGCTCGACACCGCTGCCAATCTGACGCGCCAGAGCGGGGGTCAGACGAAACCGATTGCTGGCGGCGAGGCCAAGCATGGCTGCGAACAACAGCAACTTGGCAACCAGGAATTGTCCATACTCGTTGTTGAGCAAATCGAAGACATGATCGGGCCCGACCAGCATCCAGACGCTGATAAGCCCGGTACCGGCAAGAAGGGCAACAATTACTGTTCCGGCAATGGCAAAGCGATCCGGCGCCTGATGCGCGACGATCATCACAGCGGGCGTGATATCGATCACACGCCGACCCAGCAGCTGCAGCAGAGCTGCCAGAGCCCCAATCCACGCGCCTGCGGCGAACAGGTGTGTGACATCGGCCCCAAGCTGCAGCCGCCCGCCATCGCCCTCACCGGCAGCACCATGGCCAGTCCAGGCCAGCGATGCCAACGCCGCCGCAGTAAAGGCGGTGGCCAAAAGACGAGACAGGCGTTGTTGCAAATAGCCGAACAGGACGGTCGCCAACAACAGCGCCAAGGCCGTCATTCGCACCTGCCAGGCAGACCCCATCGGCGTTTCGAAGATCATGGCATCGATGGTTGCGCTATCGACCGCGATGAACGCAGAGCCGGCCATCCGCACACGGTGTACAAGAAGTTGAAGCAGAACGGCGGCAACTTCAATTTTCAGAAGCAGACCCTTGCCGGCCAGCTTGCCGGAAAGGACCAGTGGACCGCACCGGCGAACGCCCCACCGGCCTCGAGAACGAACCGCACCGGGTGCTGACCTACAGCCAGTTGCGCTCGCTCAATCCCAATCCCGATCCGCGCAACCCCTCGCGCGAGATTGATATTCACCTCACCGCCAACATGGAACGGTATATGTGGTCGTTCGACGGGGTGAAGTTCAGCGAAGGTGCCGATCCGATCGCCTTCCGGTACAACGAGCGCGTGTGGGTCAATCTGATCAACGACACGATGATGCCGCACCCCATCCACATTCACGGCCATTTCTTCGAAGTGGTGACTGGCGAAAAGGGCAATCGCCCGGTCAAGCACACAGTCAATGTGCTGCCGGGCGCCAAGGTGGCGTTCGATCTGACCGCCGATGCGCTGGGTGACTAGGCTTTCCATTGCCACATGTTGCTGCACATGCATGCCGGGATGTTCCGTGTCGTGACCGTGCGCAAGGACGAGGACGCGGCATGAAGGCCTTTCTGATCGTCGCCCTCGCCGCAAGCCTCGCAGCGCAAGTCGCAGCGCAGCCGTCCATGATGCCCGGCATGGCCATGCCCCAAGCAAAGCCCGCTGCGCCCAAGCCAGCCGCTGCCAAACTCAAGCCAGCAGCAAAGCCGGCGGCCGCGCCCAAAGCCAAGCCGGCGGCCGACCCGCAAATGGGCGCGATGCCGGGAATGGCCCCTGCGGGCCCGGCAGCGCCAGCTGTTGATCCGCACGCCGGGCACAACATGGGCGCGATGCCGGGGATGACCCCTGCGGCCCCGGCAACACCCGCCGCTGATCCGCACGCCGGGCACAATATGGGCGCAATGCAGGGAATGGCTGCGGTGCCTGCCGAGGAGATCGGTACGACCCCGGCCCCACCGCCACCAACCGATCACGCCGCCGATGCCATCTGGGGAGCCGCTGCGCAGGCGCCGTCGCGGCAACAGCTGCGCGACGAGCATGGCAATTTCCAGAGCAGCTTCATCCTGTTCAACATCGCCGAATATGTCGCCCGCAAAGGCGCGGATGGCTATCGCTGGGAAGCGGAAGGCTGGTTCGGCGGCGATGTGAACCGGCTCGTCGTCAGGACAGAAGGCGAAGGCGACATCCGCGGCGCAACGGAAAAGGCAGAGGTGCAGGCGCTCTATTCGCGGGCCTTTGATCCGTGGTGGAATTGGCAGATCGGTGTGCGCCAGGATATTCGACCTAACCCGCAGCGCACCTTTGCTGTGGCCAGCATCGAAGGTCTGGCACCCTACTGGTTCCGGACGGTTGGCGCGATCTTCCTGTCGAACAAAGGCGAATTGACGGCGCGGGCCGAGGGTTTCTACGATCAACGCGTCACCCAGCGGTTGATCCTGCAGCCGCGCGGCGAGATCAATTTTTCGGCGCAGCGCATCCCCGAACTTGGCAGTGGTGCAGGCGTGACCGACATCGAGCTGGGGATGCGGTTGCGCTATGAAGTGCGCCGGGAATTCGCGCCCTATGTTGGCGTCGAATGGGTCAGCAAGGTCGGCGATAGCGCCCGCTTTGCCAGGGCAGCTGGCGAACGCCCCAGCTTTGTTCATGTCGTTGCTGGCATTCGCGCCTGGTTTTAGGCACATATCGCTGCTCATTCTCCGCTCAGGGAGCCGATCTTGCCGTCACGACGCCACCGCTTTCACCTTGTCGCCAGCCGGCTGCACAAATGGTTGGCGCTGATCATCGGCGCGCAGTTGCTGATCTGGTTTGCCAGCGGCGCGCTGATGAGCTTCTGGCCAATCGAAGAAATACACGGCGATCATCTGGTCGATCGCAAGGCTGTGGAGCTGCTGCCGGCCCGCGTCACGCTGTCCGATCCAGCGCGCTTCATGAATGGCAAGAGCGCCGAGCGCATCACCTTGCGCATGCTGCACGGTCGCGCCGTCGTTGAAGTGAGCCGCGGCGGCGACGTCACGCTGTTCGATGCCGTCACCGGTGCACGGCTGCCTGCCGTCGATGCCGGTCTGGCTGTGGCCATCGCCCGCATGGCTTGGATCGGCCCCGCCAGCAGCGCGCCGACCGCGTCCAGGGTGACGACCGCCAGCCCCGAATATCGCGGCCCATTGCCGGCGTGGCGCGTGGCCTTTCCCGATCCCGATCACACCAGTGTCTTCGTGGCCGCCAATACCGGGCAGATCGCCGCAGTGCGTACCGCCAACTGGCGCCTGTTCGACTTTTTCTGGGGCCTGCACATCATGGATTGGACGGAACGCGATAACTTCAACACGTGGTGGTTGCTGACCTTTGCCATCGGCGGGCTGGTGCTGGGTCTGGCCGGCACGGTGCTGCTGGTGATGCGCTGGCCGATCCGGCGACGGCGAAATGTTCGTTTTGCAGTGAAAGGATGACAGCGATGCGCAAACTACTCCTGGCTCTCGCTCTGGTTGCAGCCCCGGCGATGGCTGCCAATGATATCGTCATGCACCGTGATCCCGGCTGCGGCTGCTGCGAAGCCTGGGCGGCGCAGGTGGCCAAACAGTTCGGCCGCGCTGTGACTGTGGTGGACAACGCCAATCGCGGCGCCATTCACAAGCGCATCGGCATGCCCGCCGGACTTGCATCGTGCCACAGCGCGCTCATCGCCGGCCTGGCATTCGAGGGCCATGTACCGATAGCCGATATGAAGCGGCTGCTGGCGCAGCGCCCGGCCGGCGTGACCGGACTCGCTGTTCCGGGCATGCCAATCGGGTCGCCGGGCATGGAAGTGCCGGGGCGGGCCGCCGATCACTACACGGTCGTGGCCTTTGGCACGGACAAACCTGCGATATTCGCCCGGCATTGACAGCGCCGACCATCAATAGCGGAAGGTCACTCCGCCTTGAATCAAACGCGGCTGACCCGGCAAGGCGCCGCGGGCACGGTCGACGACAAAAAGCCGGTCAAACAGGTTGCGGGCTGAAATGAATACCTCCCAGCGGCCGCCGGGCGGGCCATAGGCGGCGGTGGCGTTGACCTGCGCCCAACCGCCGATGCGGCCGCGCTGTCCGTCGGGGGTGACGGGAATGAGGTTGACGTCGTCGGCGAACATTGCTGACTGACCGACGACCTCGACCTGACCAGTGAAGCCCTTATGTTCCACGCCGATAGCCCCGGTCACCAGCCATTCCGGGCTGTAGGGCAGGCGATTACCGGCGATATTGCGCGCCATGCCGCACGGCACGGAGCCGGCACCGGTGGCGACGAGCGTGCCCGTTGCCGCGCCGTCGAAGCAGGGTGGTGTCGCGATGCGGGTGCTGTTGTAGCGCGCCGTGGCCACCCAGGTAGCAGCGAGCCGGGCGAAGATATTGGTGTCGGGCGCAGTCCATTCGGCGTCGCGGCTCGAAAGGGTGAACGAAAGTTCGCCCCCGCGATGGAGGGTACGTCCTGCCGAGGTCAATGTCGCGCCGATGCCGCCGGCGACCGATTGCGCCACAATCTGGTTCGAAAAATCCATCGCGAAGAAGGTCGCGTCACCGCGCACGCCCTTCGAAATCCGGCCGCGCAGCCCGGCTTCCCAGTTCCAGCTCAGTTCGGCACCAAGATCAACCGAGCCACCGGCGGCGGTGATGATGTCCTCCACCCGCGGCGGCGCGAAACCGCGATGGATGCCGCCATACACCGTTACGTCGTCCGCCAGAGTCCAGGTTGCCCCAAGCCCCGGCAGCACCTTGTTGAGCCGCTGATTACCGCTGCTTGGCGTGGAGACGCTTCCGCTCGGACGGCCAGCAATGAGGATATCAACGGGCAGGTTGCGGCGCTCGAAGCGGATGAACTCGCCGCGCACCCCAGGGATGATCGCCACGGGGCCGAATTCCAGCCGCGACTGGACAAAGGCTGAAAACGCCGAAGTGTCGCGGGCGTTGTTTTCGCGCACGCCGGCGTTGACGCCGGTTCCGGGCGTGCGTGCGGTCGGCGTGTCACCATTCCACTGGCGACGACGTTGGCGTTCCTCATGAAAGCGAATGCCGATTTCGGTCTCGCCGCCGAAGCCCAGCGCCGCGTGATCGATCGCCAGCCGGCTTTCGACGCCCCAGGTGTCGTAATTGCGCAGCCGGCCTTCGTTGCCACAGGTCGTCAGCAGATTGGCCATGCCACCGCACGCCGGGTCGCTGGCGTCGTTGGGGCGCTGACCGCTGTTCGACGACTGGCGCCACCAGTCGCGGCTATAGTAATGATAATAGGCGGTCGTACGCAGAGTCGCCGCCGATGACAGGTTCCAGCGATGCGAGACCGTGCCATTCCAGCGGCTGGCCTGAAAGTCGTCGTTTACGAATAGATTGCGGCGCGGTGCCGCATCGAACTCAGCGCGATTCAACCCGGAATAGGTGACCTGGCTGTTCTCGCGGAAGCGCGAGACCTTGATGATCAGGCCATGGTCGGGGCCGAATTCCCAGCCGGCCTTCAGGAAAATATCGGTGAAGCGCAGATTCTGGTTGTCGCGGTTGCCTGCTGTCGCCTTCTGGTTGACATGGAGGAGCACGCCGCCGCCCAGCAGCCGACCCCCGATCATGCCGTCGAGGTTATAGGTGTCGCGGTTGCCCAGGCTGCCGGTGATACGCGCGGTGAAGCTGCCGGGAACATCGGGGGTGATGTAATTGACCACCCCGCCGATAGTCTGCGGGCCGAAACGCACTTGGGAAGCGCCCTTCAGCACCTCGATCCGGCTGAAGCGTTCGATCGGCGGATGATAATAGGACGCGTTGTCGCCATAGGGCGCATAGCTCAATGGGATGCCGTCCTCGAGCAGCAGCACTTTTGTAGAGCGGATCGGACTGAGCCCGCGGATGCCGATGTTGGGGCGCGCCCCGGCACCTTCCTCATCGCGTGGGAAGACTCCGGCAACCTGGCGCAGCGCATCATTGACGGTGAAGACGCGCGAACGGCGCAGGTCGTCCTCGCTGACCAGCGCCGCCGATCCAGCAATCTGAGCGGCGCGGATGGCATCTCCGACGACGATGATCTCGGCATCTGGTCGGGTTTGGTTGAGGGCGACCTCGTTGCCAGAGTCCGATGCCATGGCCGGGCCGGCGAGCATCGCAGCGCCAATCAAAGATAGCCGACCAGCAGCAACGCCGTTCATATTTGAGAACATCAGTTGACCTCTGTTTTATTGCGACTCATTCTCATTCGCATAACGATCGCCTCTCTGAAGCGCAACAGGGAACATGATCGCCGTTGCATTGGCGGGGCCATGGTGGTGGTGTAATGGAGCCGCACAGGCAGCAGGGGCGGCAATGACATTGGGCTGCTGGTGCCGGCGCTGGACCGCGCATGATACGCAGGTTGCAACCCGGCAGCGCTGGCACAATCGTCGCTCAATCTGCTGTATGAGCAGTAGGCACTTTCTCGAAAAGAAAATTGGCATCCATTCCAAGGTGTTGATGACGCGAGCGCAGCGTGGCAACAAAATTCATCCAAAGATCGCCAACACAGCGAACCCGCCCTCAAGGCACGCCACCTCGATTCCATGCGGGCTTAGGCCGGGCAACCGATGTCATGCGCCCCTGGATATCGGTTCAGGCGTCATTCGAAGGCAACGAGGTCTAACTCGCCACCGAACAAGTCGCGTTCGCCATGGGCGCCGTCCAACGTCAGGCGACGCTCGCCCCTTTTCCGGGTCGCAAATAGGGCGTAAACTTGGTGCCAACGGGCGATAAATCACCGATCATCGGCGTGAAACGGCTCCAGCAATTGCTCGAGATAGCCGCGCGGGAAATCCGGCCGAGCTTCGATACCGATCATGCCCGCACCGACCCGCGGCCCGTCACGGCGCGCTGTCCCGAGCAGATGATCGACAAGGCAGGTGAACAGGCCGAAGTTGACATCGCCCGCGATTGCCGAGCCAACATGATGAAGCCGGTGCACCGGCGCCACCGCCCACATCCGCGCCAGAGGGCCAATCGCCATATCGACGTTGGAATGCTGAAGCAGCAGCTGGATCGAGACAGCAAAGCCCAACAACCATCCGATGTCCATCGGCATCCCGATAAGCAGCAGCGGCAACGTGCCGGCAAGCGTTTCAAGCGCCTGATGCAGCGGATGCTTCAGCAGGCCATTGAAACCATACAGGCGCTCAACCGAATGGTGAACGGCATGGAAGCGCCACAACCAGCGGACACGGTGGCTGGCGAAGTGCACGAGCGTAATTCCGACGTCTGCCATCAGGATTGCCAGCAGCAACTGGAGCGCCAACGGCAGGCTGTCGGGCCAAAGGCTGCGCCACGGCAACAGTCCTGCGGCGACCGGGATCGCCAGCACAGCAACGACCTTCGAACCTTCATTGACCAGTGCATGGGCAATGTCACGAAGCGTGTCGCCGTGGCTGCGGTTCCAGACGGATTCGTAGGGCAGTAGGCGCTCGGCAAGCGACGAAACGCCGATTGCTGTCACAAGAAGCGCCGGCAGGACAATGGGTCCGACAACAGGCTGCAAAACCAGCGCTGCGCCGATGAAGCCCAGCCAGAATGCCGGCGCGTACAGGATGGCCAACAACCGCCTGCCCTCAAGTGGATAAACGTCGGGAATTCGCATCGTTGTCGCCCTCACATCTGAAGGCTGACGATCGCGAAATTCCGTGGCGGGGTCTTGAACGAAACGCCTGTCAACCGGTGACCGTGATTTCAAGTTTTGCAAGGCCGCGCCCCGGCGTGATGCCGAACCAGCGCACCAGCAGCCGGGTGAAATGCGCCTGGTCGGCAAAACCTGCATCGAGTGCGGCCTCGGCAATGCCAGCGCCGCGTGACAGTGCCCGCATGGCAACCTGCAGCCGCAGCCATTGGCGCAGCCGCGAGGGCGATGCACCCAGCTCGGCCTGGCATAGGGCCCGCAATCGGCTCTTGGACGGCCTTGACGCCGATCCCGCCAAACCGGAATTCTGCACCAGCACCCGCGGGTCGATGGTCACCGCATCGGCGCGCAGATCGTCCAACAGCGATGGTGTGTGGCCGATCATCAGCGCCATCAGCGTATCATCTGCTACCGCTCCGCCCGCTGCCGCCGCCCGCGCGCCGAGGTTGCGCGCCAGCGCTCCGTAGGGCTCGACATAAAGCGAACGAACGCGCTGCCCTTGCGGTGCGAGGCGGTGTAGCGTCCGCGCAGCAATAATCAGGCAGCGACCGGTGAGGGTCTGTTCGGCAAGGTATGCCGTCAGCGGGCCATCGACACCAAGGCTGATCTGCACCGCAAGGTGACGATGCAGACGGTTGTCGCCGATCTCGGCATCCATCAACGCCCAGCCGCGCCCGATCAACGCGCCACCGCGCCAACGCGCGTTGGTTCCGCTGCCGATCAGAGCGCTACCCGCCGCAGGCGCAGCGCATTGCCGACGACACTAACCGACGACAATGCCATCGCCGCTGCAGCAATTGCAGGCGACAGCAGGATGCCGAATGATGGATACAGCACCCCCGCCGCGATCGGTACGCCGGCAAGGTTGTAAACAAATGCCAGCACGAGATTCTGCCGGATGTTGCGCATCGTCGCCTGGCTCAGCCGCCGGGCGCGCACGATCCCGTTCAGATCGCCCTTCAGCAGCGTCACCCCGGCGCTTTCGATCGCTACATCAGTGCCGGTGCCCATGGCGATGCCAACATCGGCGGCAGCAAGCGCCGGCGCATCGTTGACACCATCACCGGCCATCGCCACCACCGCGCCAGCCGCCTTCAACCGCGCGACGACCGCGGCCTTCTGGTCCGGCAGCACATCGGCCTCGATTTCCGTGATCCCGAGACGGCGCGCGATTGCCTCCGCCGTCACGCGGTTGTCGCCCGTCAGCATGATGACCTTGACGCCGGCAGTGCGTAGCGCTGCCAGCGCCTCGGCGGTCGAGGCCTTCACCGGATCGGCAACTGCGATGACTCCTGCCGCCTTGCCGTCGATGACGACCAGCACGGCAGTCGCCCCGTCACGCCGATGCCGGTCTGCGGCGTCGGCAAGACCGGTGACATCGGCACCAAGCTCGGCCAGCCACGCTGGCTTGCCGATTGCCACCTGCTTGCCAGCAACCGTGCCGATGACGCCCTTGCCGGTCGGCGCGTCGAAATCCGTCACCTCGCCGATCGCCAACCCCTTTGCTTCGGCCGCCGCGACGATCGCTGTGCCCAGCGGATGCTGGCTCGATCGCTCGACAGCCGCGACCAGTTGCAGCAGGTCGCCGGCCGGCATGTCGCCCACCGGTTCAATGGCGGTTACGGCGGGCTTGCCTTCGGTGAGCGTGCCGGTCTTGTCGACGACGAGCGTATCGACCTTCTCCATGCGCTCCAGTGCCTCGGCATTCTTGACGAGCACCCCAGCCTGAGCGCCGCGGCCGACGCCCACCATGATCGACATCGGAGTCGCCAGCCCCAGCGCACACGGGCAGGCGATGATCAGCACCGTGACCGCGGCGACCGTCGCAAAGGCCAAACGCGGTTCCGGGCCGATCAGTGCCCAGACGGCAAAGGCGATGACCGCGACGACGATAACGGCAGGAACGAACAGCCCCGAAACCCGATCGGCGAGGCGCTGGATCGGCGCGCGCGAGCGCTGCGCCTCGGCGACCATCTGGACGATGCGCGCCAGCATGGTGTCTCTGCCAACCTTGTCGGCGCGGATGATGATAGCGCCGGTCTGGTTGATTGTGCCCGCCGAAACCCTTGCGCCGACCGCTTTGGTCACCGGCATCGATTCACCGGTCACCATCGATTCATCGATTGCGGTGCGGCCGTCTTCCACAACGCCATCGACCGGAACCGCTTCGCCCGGTCGCACCCGCATGCGGTCGCCGGCAACGATGGTGTCGAGCGCCACCTCACGATCTGAACCATCGTCGCCAACGAGCCGCGCTGTCTTGGGCGCCAGGTCCAGCAGGGCGCGAATAGCACCGCCCGTTGCGGCCCTCGCCCGCAGCTCGAGCAGTTGGCCGAGCAGCACCAGCACGACGATGATGGCAGCGGGCTCGAAATATACCGCGACCGCGCCGTCGGCCTGCCGGAAAGCGGCCGGAAAAATGTCGGGAAAGACCGTGGCGACGACGCTGTAGCTCCACGCCACGCCGGTACCAATGGCGATCAGAGTGAACATGTTGAGGTTCTGGTTGACCACCGACCGCCAGCCACGATCGAAGAACGGCCAGCCCGACCACAGCACGACCGGCGTCGCCAGCAGCAGTTGCAGCCAGTTCGACATCTGGCGCGGAACCAGCATGTCGATACCAAAAAGATGCCCGCCCATTTCGAGCGCCAGCAGCGGCAACGTCAGCGCCAGACCGACCCAGAAACGCCGGGTGAAATCGATGAGCTCAGGGTTTGGTCCATCATCGGCGGTCGCGACATCCGGTTCCAGCGCCATGCCGCAGATCGGGCAGGAACCAGGGCCAACCTGACGGATTTCGGGGTGCATCGGGCAGGTGTAGATGCTCCCAGCCGGGACCTGCGGGACCGCCGCGTCGGCGGGCGAGAGATATTTCACCGGGTCGGCAACAAACTTCGTGCGACACCCGGCGGAACAGAAATGGAAGGTTCGGCCGGCATGGTCGGCATGGTGCCTGGTGGTATGCGGATCGACCGACATGCCGCAAACCGGATCGCGGCTGCTGGCTTCCACTGGGGGTGCCGCGCCATGAGATTGCGTCGCGCTTGACATGCCATAATCCAATACGTTTTATCGCTTATACCCATATGGGGTATTTTGCCGAAAATGGAAAGGCCGTTGATGCACAGCTACACGATTGACAAGGCTGGTCTGGAGCGACGGCTCAAGCGTATCGAGGGACAGGTGCGCGGCGTCGCCGCAATGGTAGACAATGACCGCTATTGTATCGATATCATCACCCAGCTTCGTGCGGCGCGCGCCGCCCTGTCGGCCGTCGAGTCCGAGCTGTTGAAGGGCCACATCAGCCATTGTGTAAAGAGAGCGGCTATGGCCGATGACGAGATCGATGTTGACGCCAAACTTGCCGAACTGATCAAATTACTGCCCTATGCGGCAGGGGTCTGACCAACCGTCGCTGCGAGCCGATAGCGATGCTCGTCATGTGCCGCAGTGTAATGCATAGCCCGCCAACAATGCCTACTTCGCGGTACCGGCCATATGAGACTCATTCGGCCACAACTAGTGCTGGGATCAGATATGGAGGCCTTCGCTGTCACCGCGATCGAATACGGATCGGCTTACGGACACACTGACTGCCGACGACGCACAATGCACAATGGCAATTTAAGCACTATGAATGAAGGGGCGTTCCGCGCAAATTGCACTGGGGACTGACGAAGCGGGGGTGGCAGTGGTGGCTAGCAAGAGCGGTGGACCTCTAACGGTTTGCGTGATCAATCTGAAGGGGGGCGTAGGCAAGTCCACTATTACAGCTCTCTTGAGCCGGTATGCATTCAATACCAGGGGATTGGATGTGCTCGCCATCGACCTGGACCCGCAGGCCAACCTAAGCCAAGGGCTGCTTCATCAGAGCTATTCGACGTTTCTGTCGCAGGGAGGCGGTTCAATCGTAGAGGTGTTTAACGATTACGTCCCTCCAAAAGCTGGAAGTGGAGGACCGCAACCACTTACAGCCGAGGCGGTGACCGAACTGATACTTGAGAGTGGGAGTCGTCGGCTTGAGTTGATCCCTTCACGATTCGACTTCTCCGACGCACTAACAAACGCAGTGAGGCCCGATCCTCGCATCCTAGCAAAATTCCTTTCCAAGAGCTTCAAAAGCAAGGATCTCATTCTAATCGACTGCTCTCCAACGGAGTCTGTTTTTACCACTGCCGCCTATCATGCTAGCGACTTTGTGCTCATACCGGTGAAGCCTGAATTCTTCGCTACGATCGGCTTTCCGCTCTTGGCTGAGTCACTTACCAACTTTAGGCGCGGCAACCGATCGCATAAGATCGAGGTTGCTGGTGTCGTCATCAATAACGCCTTCTACAACGGCGGGAATGATGGCGGGCCAGAGAAAGAGCGGGCGATGCGCTCCATACAGGCGGAATGTGCGAAGAACGGGTGGCACATTTTCTCGAAGCAGATGTACCATTCACGAGGGTATCCGAAACTGATGCGTGGAGATTATAGCTACCCAGGGGATGCCGCCTTGTTCTGGACGTTCGCTAAGGAATTTCTCGACCATGTCGGATTGTGACGCTTCATGGCCAAGCTGAATCGTGATGAGCTGCTCCGCGCTTTTGTGCAGACGCTGATTGACGGATGGGGGCCGACGGCGGTGCGCCAGACGTTGGAGGAGCTCAGTGGAGCGCCGTCAACGGAGCGGCAAAGGAGGGGGGTGGAAACCCCCCAAGCAGCCGTCACTACGGCCTCCATGATCGTCGGCGAAGCAAACGTTCCTGTCCACCTGAAGGATCTCCTAACGGACCTCGCGATGCGGTTCGACAGCGGGAGTGCATTCCCGACCATGGGAGACATTCGCTCATTTCTCGTGGCACACCAGCGTAACGGCGGAGATCTGAAAAGCCGCTTGTCGGGGTTTAAGCGGATGCTGCCGGTTTTAACGGAAATGTCTCCAAAGGGTCTGGAGAAGCTGCTCTCCCGTTCGCACCATTCTGGGCCGGCCGATCTCGGCGCCATTGCAGATGCGATCCGTGGAACGGGAGAAGCTTTGCGAGGGCGGCCAGAGGACGCAGGACCGGAGCAAAAGCTTCCCGAACAGTGATCGGCTAGACCTCCATCTTCGGCCGATTGCTATGTCGGAGACGGTGCGCGCGCACCGCCGCCCAAGCCTTACGGAGGGCTGCCACGTCAAGATCACGCATCAGCGGGTGCGAAGCAAGCCAGCGATCGCCGTAGTCCAGGATGGGTCCCGCATCATTTCCAGCCTTGCGATGAACCGCAAGAAAGGACTCGAACTCATCATCTGTTGGCTCATGATAAACAATCGGCAGGTCCTTCAGTTCGTTTGGAGAAAGCTCCAGTACGCCTCCGCCATAGAAGCGACCATTGGTCTCCGCGAACAGCATTGTCAGTGAATTATAGAACGAGTAGCAAATGCCGCGCATGGTGTATCCCTCGCGGGGATGTATACCGTAAGCGGTATCGGTAGTGTAAATGCCAGCTTCGTTGACGCAGATTCGCGGGTAGCCATGAGAGCGCTTGAAGAAGAATCCGGCTGCCGGCGGCACTAGCCGCACTTCGTACCAGTTCTTTCTTCCTCGACATTTGTATCGATCAGAAAAGCCAGCCTCAGCACCTTTCTTGATGTATCTTTGCACATCAGCGTGAAGGCTATCAAAATCGCCTTTGATATGAAGAAGCTTGCACGGGTCGCGTTTCGACAGCGCCTCGAAATCTCTCCAAGAAAACACCGGTGACCTGTCGATTATGCTCTGTTTCTTAAGGATAGGCAGAACGTGGTTTTGTAAGCCGTTGGCCTCGACGTCTGCCTCTCGCAAGATAAAAAAGTCATTTGCCGCCGTGACAATTCCAGGGGCGCTACGAGCGAGGTCAACAAATTTCGATGCCACTTCCTGCGCTCGCCGGAGCATAGGCATGACGGCAGGATCAATCAGAAATGCATTCAACTCAAGCGACAGAGACCGCCCAACTACGGCAGTTAGTTTGTGCCGTACGGCTCCGTCGAGAGAAGACATTGTCTTTACGCGGTGAACGTAGAGACCTTGGCGGTCGGGCGCCGTACGACGGCCCACAAAGACGATGGCATCTTGATCAATTGTAGGAAATGCCTTCTCGTCCGATATGAAAAGGTCAATGCAGAGGAACACCTTCGCCATTTCGGCTAACATTTGCTGGCCATAGGAAACAGTTATAAGTTCATACGGAAGGACAAACGCCACCACTCCATTGTCCGTAACGAGCCGAGAGGAGGCCAGCAGAAAGGCGGCCCAACTGTTTTTCAAAGCCGGCAGCGAGGCTCCGGTCAACTCAGCGAGCCGCGCCACCGATGCCTTGAAGGTGCCACTGAAATTGTGCTTCCTAATAAACGGCGGGTTGCCGATGATCAAGTCGAAGCGCGGCTCTCCAGCGGCGATCGACTCGCAGGCATAGCAAAGGAAATCTTTCGAGATCAGCTGTGTGGCGGGCGGCCATGAGCGTCGCTCTTGACGAAGGCTTCCAACTACATGTTCATCGATATCAATCGCGACATGCTTGTCGTCAGGCATAAGCAAAGCGAGTTGGCCGAGAAAAGCACCATCACCCACGCTTGGTTCCAGGACCTTCAGGGGGCCGTCCCGAAGATGGCTTCTGGCGATGCGCACCACCGCCTCCGCCACGCTACTAGGTGTATACACGGCTCCGCTTAAGCGCACGGCCGCCCGTCTATCGAGGGACAGCACGGAATTCATAGTCTTCGATCGACTTGGTTAGGTCGTAAAATCGCACGAGTAGGCTGGCGTATTCGGGTGTCGGACGGCCGCGAGCTCTATACTCTTCGATCAGGGCTTCAATATCATCACGCAATGCCCTGGCCTTTCTAGCCCGCCAGAGCAGCTCATGTCGGATGAGATCGAGTCGCAAGCGTCGTACGATGTAGCGGCCAAGTGCGGTCTTGCCCACAATACGGCCGCCGGGGTCGCGCCCAACATGGTCATCGTAGTTGCCCGAACACGGATCGACGAACCCCTCTGACCCGTTGTTCGGCACCGTCGGGTCGCTACCAATCCAATGGTCCGACTTGCTTATGTTGCAGAATCGGCACGCATAGACCAGGTTGGCATAGGCAAGTTCGAGAGCAGGAAAGTGCCTTTTTGGGGCAAAATGGTCGATATGAAAGGTCGAGGGGTCAGCTAATATGTCCTCATCCGCGCAGTATCCGCAAGCCTGGCCGAAATCCATGCGTAAGTCATTGAGGTAGAGGCGATACCGCGTTTGTTCTACTACTGTCCGTCTTGAAGGTGTGGCCTTGTGAACTTTCAGCAGGTCAGTCATTTAAGGCTTGCCGCATATCGGAGATGAGCTTCTCGGTTTCTATAATAAGGTCCGCTTGCCTGCCCATGAGATTCTCACTCTTTAGGAGGTCACGCTTCGCCTGCTGAGGAAGCGAGACATCAACTCCCATATTGCTCTCTAAGGCGTCGTCGAGTTCGACGATGCGCTCAATTTGGAGAGCAGTGAGTGTTCCGCGATCGATGGCCAGAAGCTCGTCGAGCTCAGCCTGCCACTCGGCCAACCTTTTGGCATGACGCTCGACCTGGATCACTATCCTCTGAAGAAGGTGGTCCCGTCCACCTCCGGCGGCTGCTTTCGGATTTTTGGAGTAAACCCGATTAACGTCTTCGGCGGCATTGAGAGCTGCCTCGTCGAATGATGTCTGTATAAAACACGGAAAGTCAGCACGACGCGCAAGAATTGCTTCAACGAGGGTTTCACCGTTGTAATTAACGGGCCCTGCCTCGGTCAGCTGGAAATCGGATATCAGCGCATTTACCTGAAGTCCCATGATCTGCTCTACCATATCGTCGAGATCAGGAAGCGGCGGCAGTACATGTATTTCGCTGAAGCGGCCGCTCTGGTATGCGTCTGTAAAAAAGTCGGCACGTGCGTCCGGGTTCTCGTCTATGTAGACAATGCTTGGAAGCGCGGCATTCTGAGTGATTTCAACCACGGTTGCCAACGCCCTGAATGCTGTGGAGCGGAAGGCGAAGCATGAGCGCGAATCCGGCTTCACCGGGCCGGGAATGCAGATCGAGAGAGCCCCCAAAGTCGTCAATGACGTTTCTAAGTAGCCACATACCGATGCCTGTCCCTCCTGGTTCGCCCAACCCTTCGTCCTTCTTCGACGTCACTCCGAACATGAAGATGTCCTCTGCAACATTGAACTCAGCGGAAAGTCCTGGGCCGTTGTCTCTATACTCGATCCCGACCCAACGACCTTCGGTAGCAGCGGCACGGATAGAAATCCGACGTGCAAAATCTGCTGATGGCTTGAGAAAAGCCTCGATCGAATTATTAATCAGATTGTAGAATATGCTATCGAGATCAATTTCGTGCGCCAGAACTAGCAAACCAGCCTCAGGCTCGGCTTTTATATCCAGGTCGACCATTCTCGCGTGAAGAAAGTCGCTCCAATACTCCTTCAAACCATTCAGATATATGTTCATGTCCACGACCCGTCGCCTGCGCTTTGCCGGCGAGACGGCTGCAAGGGCGAAGTCGACCCAACGGCTAACTTTCTCATCCTGTCTGCGCATGCGCTCCAGGACGCTTGCTGGGCGTGCAAGCTCAGGAATTTTGGCCAGGCGAGCAGGGTCCACTACGGAGTTGACGGAACTAGCTAGTCGATCGCCCCTCGCCTCCATGTCGGCCTTGATCTGCTTCAGCTCGTGGGTGAACGAAACGAGAATTGTGCCGAGTGTCGCCATCCCGCGGAGGACCATGTTGTCGTCACGAAGCGCTTCATTCTCTTGGACTTTAAGTTCCAACGCTTCACCGACCTTGCCAATGTCAGCGCCGGCCGCCTCAGCCGCGTCCTTTCCTATGATGCTATCGGGCGAGATGCCACCGCTCTGAACATTAGAGGCGCCGCTTCGATACTTCTTAACGATTCGAAGAGCTTCAGCCACATCCGCAGATGGAGGATGGTCGCGATCGTAAGCCGCTCCAAACTGGCCGAGAATGTATGATCTGTCATACTCAAACTCGCCGATCAGCGCCCTAACAATCTCTCGAAACGCCGTGAACGTCCGTTCATTTCGGATGCCCTCGCGGTTCGACTGATCGTCGAGTTCTGGATTCGCTTCCTTCGTGATGTACAAGGTGCCCGCAAGCTGCTGGGGAGGCACGCTCCATCCGACCCGAGAAGCGGCAACAGGGTTGCGGGCTACCCGCTCGCCCAACAGCAGCCAATCATAGGCCTGAGACGCCGGTTCGCCATATGGACGAACCCGAAAATTATCTCGATATAGCCGTATACCACCGGAGTTTTTTAGCCACGCTCGGCGGCGGGAGACATCAAAATTCTTCTGCGGATAGCGCAAGAGGTTATCCGTAGTTGGGTTCTGAAGCTTGAAGAAATATAGTGTGAGGTCGAACGGCCCAACATCCTGATATGGCTTAACACTGTCCCCTTCTTTGAGGCCCAGGAGAGTCCTCAGGTCGGTCTCATACTCATAAAAGCCGCGCTCAAAGTCGGCCTTGGTATAGCCGGGCTGCTTCATCGCTTCCGCATCGAAAACACTTGGCCGTATGCTCTGAGCATCAATCTCTCTTCGCTCAAGCCTTATCAAGACGGTGCCGCCAGTACGGACGTTGCCGACGAGGCGGTAGTCGAATTGGTCGGGCGGGAGATTGTCGATAAATCCACTCTCACTGGCGGCGCGGTGATCGTACACAAAGATGTCGAAGTCCGCTCTCTCCTGCGGTGGCAGAAGAGAAGAGAGGGTGTCCTTTAACCGTATACTATCGGTCGAGTCCCAAATGTCGTTGAGCAGGCCGATACGTATAGCTGTACCGTGCTCAAATGAGATCGGCTCGACTTTCTGGCTTCGCTGGGGTCGTGCGGTAGGTAAGATATCGAAGAGCTCGGTACTCTTATATACTTCCGCGAGAGGCTGTTCTTCTGTCTCAAGAAGCGCCTCGACATCAGAAACGATCTTTCCAGCCCCCTCGAAATCTGACCAGTCCACAAACCAGTGTATTATCGAAGCGGCATCGGCTTGCCCCGAGTAAAGGTCACTCTCCCGGCCAAGCCGGTCCAGGGCAAATCTGCCGATCCCCTTAGCTCCGGTGACGACCCGACCTGCTGCGGATCGCCCATCCAGTTCCTTTGCGTCGGTGCCGATCACCATCCATCTGTCGTTGATCGTCTGCGACGACATACCGTGGCCATTGTCGATGATCCAGAGGTCCAGAACCTGATCCAACGCGGCCGCAAGTGCCTTCTCTTCGCCCGGGCCGAGGTCCCGATTGATGTGGTACTTCCCGTCAATATTCTCAGTGATATTTGTGAGGCCAGGGTAGATCCGACTGACATAGTCGAACTCCTGTCGAGTGAGGAACGCAGGATCTTTCTTCCAGCGTCGCACGAATAGCACCGCACAGGCGCCGGCGTCAGCGTCGTAAGAGTTCTTTACAAGCTCGGTGATCGCGCCCTGCGATGTGGCTACGTTCTCACGTCCGATCAGACGCGCCGCGCGTGCGGAAACTCTGAACGGTACTCTCGCCATTTTATCGTACGATCCCCCCTGATCCTTCGACCCCTAAGCCATCCGAGGGTGTTGGCAAAGGGAAGCTTGAACCGGCTTGCGTCAGCACCAGTCTGCCAAAAGCCCACAGACTTGCGGCAGGACGCCCCCTACGATGTCTCTGATGTCCGCGCTCTCGCATATACATCTGCCGATCACTGCACTCTCGCTGCTTCAGCAGCCATGTGCCCCGCAAGCGTGCTTACAAAGGTTCTGAGGCCGGTAAGGTCAGAAAGTTCTGAAAATTCGCCTGTTGCTGATGCGGTTCGGGACGAAGCCAGAATCGTCGCCGCCCCATACAACTGCTCCTTAGCCAGGCGCTGGCAGAGAACGTCGTAACGCTTAAGGTACGAGGCCTTCTGAAACTCGGGGAAGACCGGAAAGTGTGGGGACCTGTCAGTGACCTGCCGGCGCGACTCCGGTGCGTCCTCAACCATCATCAGCCAGCCCACGAACGGCCGCGGCTGATTGCCGAATGCGCCCTCGCGGTATGCTGTCCACAGATCGTGCGCGGTGCCGATCGCCTCTTCGGTCCGATTGTTAAAGTTGTTTCCGAAAGAGGGGCCAACCTGGCTCTTTAACTCGATTGCGGCAATAAGCTGGTTGCGGTTCAGGACGAGCACGTCCCACAGCTTCGTGGGCCGAAAATAGCCGGGCAGGCACAGCACGGATCGCTGCAGATGGACTTGCGCGGTGGCAGGCCCATTTGCCCGAATGATGTCGATGATCAGGCTCAGAAAGCCGTCCATGTTCTTGCCGCCAGTGACGCCGGCGCGTTCACCCTGGTCAGCCTTTCCGGCCTCAATCTGCTTTTGGCGCGCTTTCTCCCGGTTGCCCCAAAAGGCCATCGTGGCTTCGCGTGCCTTCCGCTCGTAGTCCGCTAGATCAAGTGCCATTGTCCCCACTGCCCCCCAAGGCCGCGCATTCTCGGCTTCTCAGCCCATAGAGCTCGAATGTCGCCTCATTGCACTCGTCGAGGTCGCCGGCGCCGGCAGCCTGAACAAGCCTGGCTTTGAGGTTGTTCGGAACATCCTGCCAGCGCGGCAACCGAATGCGGCGGAGATATTGCGCCTGAAAACGCAGATATCCGCCCCGCATTTTGGTGGAATAGGTCGCCACGAACAGGCGAGCAATGCCTGACATCAAGACAGCCTGCAAAGCACGTGTGTCCCAAGTGTCAGACACGATGAAATATAAATTGTGGTGAGGATAAAGACGACCACCTTCGTACACGACGTTGGCCGCGCCCTTGATATCGGGAATTAGTAGCTTTGGCTTAGCCGCAATTTCCGGATAAATGCGATCGATGGTTCTATACCAGTTGACGGGCGACTTCTGGGCAACGTGCCGCTTGTCGATTTGGTCCCGGCGGGCTTCCAGGTAAGCCTTCAGGCGAGGGAAACGGGCAAGGTCGACGAGCTTACCGTCGTCACCAAAGGGATTGACGACGCCCATACCCCGCCAGGCCACGGTCCCGGTTTCGATATCCTTTGTCGTCACCATCGGAAGTTTGCGACAGGGCTCAACATCGAGCTTGTCGAACGGGCCGCAGAAGGCCTTGTCCGCGCCGGTCGCGACGCCAATGCCAACCTTGCAGCCGGCTTCCTCAATGGTGGGGAAGTCGCGCTCCAGGCGGCGAACGAGATCGAGCTGGTCGCTCGAATCCAGAATCCATGGGCTCGCGCCGGCGGTCACGCCGTGGATCTCCCGGACGGTCGAGGGCAGTGGCGGCGGTGCCGTGGCGATGATCGTTGCTGCAAGTGCGCTTAGCTCTGCGGCCTCGATGTTGGGCCGCGAAACAATGCGCGTTAAGCCCGCCTTCTCACGCCCGATGACCGTGATGGCAGGGTAAGCAACCACATCCACGAGGAATGCCGGCGTATCGACCATGTCCACGTAGGTCTTCAGGTGGAACTTATCCGCGATGAGCTGGCGCAGAGGACCGCCGTACTTGTTCTTCATCCACCGATCGGAGCAAATGAACCCAACCTGCCCGCCTTCGGCCAGGGCCATAACGGACCGTTCGATGAAGGGGATGTAGATGTCTGCCCGGTCATAGATCGTCCGGTAGCGAGACCGATATTCAGCCATCAGCACGTCCGGGATCATCTCCTGCCGGATGTAAGGCGGATTTCCGACGATGGTGTCAAAATCGCTGTCGAGGGGCAGGAGGAGGAAATCACCTTGCACGATCCAGGTGTCGGCAATGGCTTCGGCGGCAGCGGCACTGATACCGGCGCCTAGCAGCCTTTCGACCACCGCCAGGTGGACCCTGACGGCCGATGAGCGGTGGAGCTCTACGGCACGAACCGCAGGCGCTAATGCCTTGTAAGGTTCAGAGCTGCCGGCGCGCGTCCAGGCAGACAGCAAGCGATCAACAGCCGGCAGCAGAAAGTCGCCATGACCGCACGACGGTTCAAGGAGCCTTTTCCGATGCAGCGGCTGGTCGGCGGTGTATCCCACCAAATCCAAAACGAAGTCGACCACCTCTCGTCGCGTGAATATCGCGCCGCGCGCGTCGATGCCTGCGCTGGCCATGGATTCGACGGCGGCGGCGACAGGGCAAAGGTCGAGAAACGACGGTTGCTGGACCGAAATCGGGGCTGCTTGTGTGGCCACTCAGAACAGCCTTGCTTGGGTGTCTGACGGACGGCGTCCGGCAGGAGTGACGTTCAAGAGCGGCACCCGCTTGCGCGCTTGCGACAGATCATACTCCAGTTGGTGATGGAGCCAGGTGTGCGCATCCTCACCAAAAGCGGCTGACAGCCTCAAAGCCATATCTGGCGATACGCCAGCATGGCCGTTGACGACATTGTTCAGCGCTTGCCGAGTGACACCGAGGAGACGCGCAGCGTCAGCCACCGACAGGTTGTGGGGCTCTAGGCATTCCGCCCGTATGATGCGGCCGGGATGGATCGGCTCTAAGTCGGACATACTGCGACGCTAAACCTGTCTGGCTCGCGGGGTCAACGGTCAATTGTCGCTTGTCATTCCACTATCGACCTATTTTTGGACCTTTCGATTCTGGCCTGTCCGGCTCAGAAAGTCTTGCAAGTTGCAAGACTTCGACGGGCTCTCAGGCGTTGCCGTTCTGGGTTGGCTCGCGGTTTGGTAGCCATAAACAGCTTCAGCTCGGCTTTGGCGTCGCCGTCGTTGAGGTTCATTGGCGGTCGATCTGTTTGGATAGCACCGCCCGGATCGGCTTGCCAGCCGCTCACAGTTTCGCCTCTGCTGTGCCCGAGGCTTGCGCTGCTCTGCGGATGAGGGAACGGAAGGGCCGCCACCGCTATTCCGCGGCCGTCCTGCGGCTTCTGGACGGCGCTGCGGTCGGCACGTGGTCGATCATTTGGGCGACGGCAAGTTTCGCGTCGGACAGACCGAAGATGCTTAGGTCAATATCGGCGCCCATCACCGAGCTAAGCGGGCTGTCAGATTAATGGAGCTTGAGGTCCGGGACAGAGCGGACTCAGGCGCGTCAGCCACCGGCACAGTGTTCGGAGCGGGCATTCCACTGACACGGGCACCGGTGCCGGCGTCTTGCACCTTGTAAGCCCCTTAAGCCGGAAGGCGCCTCGCCCAACTTGCATATAAGCTTTGCACAGTTTCGGATTTCATTCGAGATGCTCAACGACATATGCTGGTGTCGCCGACCAGATCAGTCTGTGCATCCCGCCCTGGACGACCGACTGCACCACGTTCGGCCGCAACGCTACGATGCAGGTGCCCCCAGGGTGACGCACCGAGGGGTAAATGATGCCATTGAGGTCAGCCGCCCGGGCCTGCGCCGCGACGACATTGCCAGCGAGGTAACCAACAGCCGGGTTGGGATCGAGGCAGTCATGCTCAGGCACCTCGCGCAGATCGACGAACACACCTGCCATGCTGGCGAGCATTTCCCCATATTCCACTACAGCACTGAAGTCGTTCGCATCGGCCAGCGCCTGCGTTAGATGAAAGCCGACCTCGGCAATGCAGGTTTCGACCGCCAACGCTGCGTACCAGGCGCCGCGGTCGGAAGGGTTGAACCGGTTCATCTGGCGCGGCTTGGCATAGGCGAAGCTCGCATTGATGAACTTGGCATGGGCAACCCCGTGCACCAGCTCGGTTGCGGGCAGGGAAGCGGTGCCGCGATCTTCGGCAGCAAGCCGGCCGCTGGTGGCACCTTCGATCTCTGCAAGCAGATCGAGCTCGTCTTGGTTGTCAGCTAGCGGCACCATCACCGCCTCACGGAGCCGTGCGCTCGAGACAAGGCGAATGGTGCGCGGGAAAGCCTCCCGAACTGTCGGCAGCGGGAACGCCGCTGCTTCGTCAGAGCCCGCCACGCAGCGCGTCGATGTATTGCCGGGTTTCGAGCATCCGCGGAATGCCGCCGTCGATCATCGCGGCGATCGGTGACTGGCGTGCAAATATCGGTCCGCGATTGGCGAGCGACGGCCAGCGATCGGCCATCCCGTCAGCAAACAGCAGATGAAGCCCTTTGAAGATACCGATGAGTGCCGATGCCCGGGTCAGCTGGTCCTGGCTTAGCACACCGTCCCAACGCCCGGCCTTGATGCGATCCCATGTGCTTTCTGAAACGCCTAGCAAGGCTGCCGCCTCAGCATTGCTGGCGCCCCAGGCGGCCGTGAGACGAACAACCGCTTTCGCGGCAGCGCCCGTCAGACGACGCCGACTGGATTCGTCAGCGAAGGTTTGAAGATCGGAAGGAGCGCTCCGAGGACGCTCTAGCTCAACAACGTTGTTCATGTAGCACCTCTTGATGCGCTATGTCGCATCACGTGATGCGAATGTCAAGTTGACGATTGCGGAGCACGTCACTATTGGCCCTTTGCCAGGCACGAGCCACTCGGTAGTTCATAACGAGTATCCGCTTTCGAGTGTCTCACGGACCGACGCAAATTGACGTTTCCGCGGCAGATGCGGCCGCCAGCATTCATGAGGACTCACCCGAAAATTTAAGCGAGGAGTGTGGGAAAAATTGTGGGAGAAATTCAGCTAGGGTATGTTAATCAATTGAAATTATAGCAAGTAATCTAAATCCTCGAATCCCACCCTCTCCGCCACTTTTCGTCTCAAGAGTGACAATGTGGTGATAAAATATCGATTTGAGCATCGATAGGCGCAACTGTAGCCTTTATTTTCACACATCTCAGCGTTCAACCGGTCCCTCCAATGACGAGAAGGGTCCTGTTGGCGGGCGCATTTTTCTCTTTCATCGGGCAGATCGGCTCAAGACAGACGCCTGCCTCCAATCCGGGTTGGATAAAGCTGAAGAGCCGTTCACCAGAATTGGCGCTCCAAGGGCGCTGACAGGCTCTTGCTGACAATCTGCAGGCGCTGGCAATAGCTTGTGCCAGAACCGGTTTTGGAGTGCCGGGCGGCAGCAAGGCCGTGAGGCGGATGTTCACGCCGCTGCCAGATGATTTCTGCCGTTCTTTGCGGAACTTGTGCGCTTGTCGTTGGTTGTAAGGGCACGGGCAGCCCAGTCCGCAACGCGACAGGTATAAGATGATTGATGTGCGCGGCTCTACACGCCCCGGGCTCCGGCTGCTGGTTGCCTGCACATCATTTGGCAGGCCCGTGGCACGGTGGCAGCCATGATCGCTGGCCCGTTCCGCCCGCGCCCGTCGCCCTGGTTTGGCGAAAAGCCGATCCGCGAGGAATTGTTCGGCCTCGAACGGCTGCAGGATCACGCCCGCAG
>JAIXQM010000164.1 GCA_027485735.1 Sphingomonadales bacterium
CGGGGTGCCATTGGCGGCGTGCAGGTGCGTAACTATATCCTGCCCGAACGCAACATCGTGCTGATTGCCATGACCAACCGCGACAAGACTGACTTCGGCGAATTGTGGCAGAGCGCCGGCTTGGGCTATGAACTGCTCAGCGCGGCCGCCTGCAAGGCCATCGACGCATGACGACTCACTTCCGCCCCAACCACCTTCGCCTTGGCGTCAACATCGATCATGTCGCCACCATCCGCAACGCGCGTGGCGGCCTGCATCCCTGCCCCTTGCGCGCCGCGGACGTGGCGGCCGCTGCCGGCGCCGACGGCATCACCATCCATCTGCGCGAAGATCGCCGCCACATCACCGATGCTGATTTGATCCGGCTGAGCGGCGCCATCTCGTTGCCGATCAACCTCGAAATGGCGGCGACCGATGAAATGCTGGCCATCGCGCTGGCCCACAAGCCCCACGCCGCCTGCATCGTTCCGGAACGCCGCGCCGAACGCACCACCGAAGGCGGGCTGGATGCTGCCGGCCAGCACAACACGCTGCAGCCGATCGTGGCGCGGCTGCAGGATGCCGGCATTCGCGTCTCGCTGTTCATCGCGCCCGATGCGCGTCAACTCGAAGCGGCTGCCCGGCTGGGCGTGCCGGTGGTGGAGCTGCACACCGGGCCTTATGCGCATGCGGAAACGCCCGATGAGATCGAGCGCGAACTCACCCGGCTGACCCGCGCGGCGGAAACCGGTGTGGCACTCGGCCTTGAGATGCACGCCGGCCATGGCCTCACCTATGATAATGTTTTGCCCGTCGCGGCGCTGCCGCAGCTGGCCGAACTCAACATCGGCCATTTCCTGATCGGGGAAGCAGTGTTCGTTGGTCTTGATGCCGCCATCCGCCGGATGCGTGGCCTGATGGACGAGGCACGCGCTTGAGCGGCCTGATGGTGCCATCGGGATTGGCGCTGATCGGCCTGGGTTCCGACCTGTGCAATATCGAGCGCATCGCCAGCAGCATTGATCGCTTTGGCGACCGCTTCATCAACCGCATCTTCACCGATATCGAACAGGCCAAGGCCAACCGCCGCGAACTCACCCGCGCGGCCACTTTCGCCAAACGTTTTGCCGCCAAGGAAGCCTGTGCCAAGGCGCTGGGCACCGGCTTTCGCCAGGGCGTGTTCTGGCGGGACATGGGCGTCGTCAACCTGCCCAGCGGACAACCGACCCTGCAGCTTTCCGGCGGCGCGGCAGCGAGGCTGGCACAAATCACGCCCAGCGGGCATAAGGCGGCGATTCATCTGACGATGACTGACGACCATCCGTGGGCGCAGGCCATCGTGCTGATCACGATTGGTGTGGAATGAGCGAAGCTGTGGCGACCAAGAAGAAGATCAACTGGGCGGAGGAAGCCTGGCAGCTGCTCCTGCTGGCGCTGGCCGTGCTCGCGGTCCACACCGCAGTGGCCAAGCCTTTCTACATCCCGTCCGGCTCCATGCTGCCCGGCCTGCTGGTTGGCGATCGGCTGATCGTGTCGAAATATCCCTATGGCTATTCCTATCTGTCACCCTCGCTGAACGTGCTGCCCAAGATGGATGGCCGGCTGTTCGGCAGCCTGCCCGAACGCGGCGATATCGTGGTGCTGAAATCGCCCATCGCCCAGGATGACTGGATCAAGCGGGTGATTGGCCTGCCCGGCGATACCGTGCAGATGAAAGATGGCCAGTTGTGGCTGAACGGCCAACCGGTGCCCAAGCTGAAGCTGGCCGATACCGTGATGAAGGTGACGCCCAACAGCGACTGCGCCACCATGATCGACGCGCAATATCGGGTGATCACGCCGGATGGCACCGCCGAATGCCACCTGCCCACCTATCGCGAAACGCTGCCGGGCGGCCGCACCTACACCGTGCTCGATCTCGCCAACCTGCCGCAGGACAACACCGAGCCGGTGATCGTGCCGGAAGGCCATGTGTTCCTGATGGGCGACAATCGCGACAACAGCGAAGACAGCCGCTTCCCCGCCGAAGTGGGCGGGCTGGGCCTGTTGCCGGTGGAAAATATCGTTGGCCGCGCCGAATTCACCACCTTCAGCCTGGATGGTTCGACCAGCCTGAACCCGGTGACCTGGGTGACCGCCCTGCGTGACCGCTGGTTCCTGTCGCTGCGGGATAATTGAACAACTAGGGTGCCTCGGGCGGGCAGGCCTGAGGCCTGCACCCATTTGTTTATCGCCGTCGATGCCCCAGTTTCTCGCCGGACGCGCGCCAAACGTAAGTGGGTCCAAGGCCCTCAGGCCCTGGCCGCTGGAGGCACTTCTACCTGATCCTGCGGACTTTACTGCGCCGGCTTTACCGCCAGCAGTTCGATATCGAATTCCAGCACTGCGCCCGGCGGAATCACGCCGCCAGCGCCCTGGCTGCCATAGGCAAGCTGTGGCGGCACCACGAAGTGATATTTGGAACCAACCGTCATCAGCTGCACGCCTTCGGTCCAGCCGGGGATGACCTGATCAAGCGGGAAGGCCGCCGGCTGACCGCGCTGGTAGCTCGAATCGAACACCGTGCCGTCAATCAGCTTGCCTTCATAATGCACCAGCACCGTGTCCTTGGCGGCGGGCTTGGGGCCCTGGCCGGCGCGAATCACTTGGTATTGCAGGCCTGATGCGGTGGTGATCACGCCGGGCTTGCTCTTGTTGGCAGCCATATACTTCACATCGGCGGTGCGCACGGCGGCGACCTGGCTCTGCGTGCCGGTATAGACCAGCACGCCAACCACGGCGATCACGACGGCGCCCGCCGCCAGCCACTTGCCGATGCCGACACCACCGGCGTTATTGGTTGCCTGACCTGACATATGTGCCTCAAAACCCAAAAATTGCTGGCGCCTGCGGAACGCTTGCATGTGCGCAGCGCTTACATGGCGAGGGCCGGGCAGAGGGTCAACCCTGCCCGGCCCTCAGCCGCGATTCACCGTGGGACGTCTTACTTGACGCCGTCACGTTCCATGCGCTTGCGGTCCATCTTGCGGGCGCGGCGGACGGCGGCAGCCTTTTCACGGGCGCGCTTTTCCGACGGCTTCTCGTAATGCCGGCGCAGCTTCATTTCGCGATAAACGCCTTCGCGCTGCAGCTTCTTCTTCAGGGCGCGAAGGGCCTGATCGACGTTGTTATCGCGAACCAGAATTTGCATGAGGTGCCGTCACTCCATTTTCAGTCGGGGGCAGCGGCCCCATATTCGGGTTTGTTCAAGAAATACGGATGCTCACCGAGTCGCCCCGGTGACAGAGGCGTGGCCGATAGCAGATGCCCGATGGGCCTGCAAGCGGGGCGGCAAGCGGGGCTCACCCCGCGACGCAATATCGGCTGTGAAGCGCCGGCCGGCCACGCTATGTAGTTCGCCATGACGCAGGACATTCCGCTGGCCGAACTGGCCCCCCGCCTGGTGCAGGCGATGCTGCCGCACGTGCCCTATGACGGCTGGAGCGAAACCGCGCTGGCCGCCGCCGCGCGCGATACCGGCATTGATGCCGACATTGCCGCGCTGGCGCTGCCCAATGCCGAAGCGATGCTCACCGCCTGGACCACCTTGGTGAATGCGAACATGGCCGAAGCCATGGCAAGCGCGCACAATCTGAAGATTCGGGACCGCATCCGCATGGCGCTGGTCACACGGCTGGAACAGGGTGACCGCGAAGTGACGCGCCGCGCGCTCAGCCTGCTCGCTCAGCCGCAACACGCCGCGCTGTCGGCCAAGTTGCTGTGGCAGGCCGCCGATGCGATGTGGCGCGCCGCTGGCGATACGGCGACGGACTATAATCATTACACCAAGCGGCTGATCCTTTCCGGCATCTATTCCGCCACCCTGTTGCACTGGACGCAGGATGATTCGGAGGATTTCGCCGCCACCCGGGCCTTCATCGATCGCCGCATCGACGGCGTGATGCGCTTTGAAAAGGCCAAGGCCAAGCTCACCGGCATGGCGGGCAAGTTGCCCGATCCAGCGCGCTTCCTCGGCCGGCTGCGTTACCCGGCGGTTTAACGCTGGCGCCCCGCGCGCAATATTGATAACGGTTCGCAACTTTCGCGACCGGACCCTCCGTTTGACCACTTCCGCCCTTCATCGCCCGATCGACGCGCTGGCCGTGGGCGAAGTGGCGTTAATTGCCGCAATCGATCGCGCCGGGCTGGATCCCGGCACGGCGCAGCGCCTGTGCGAACTCGGTTTTGATGAAGGCGTGGACGTGGAGATCCTGCACCGCGCCCCGTTCGGCGGCGATCCGCTGGCGGTGCGGGTGGGCAACATGGTGGTGGCGCTGCGCCGCGACATGGCCCGCCTGATCGAGGTGGAACCATGAACGCGCCGGTGTCCATCACGCGCCAACCGGTGGTGGCGCTGGTCGGCAATCCAAATGCCGGCAAGACCAGCCTGTTCAACGCGCTGACCGGCAGCCGGCAGAAGGTGGGCAATTATCCCGGCGTCACCGTCGAACGCAAAGCCGGCCGCCTCGCCCTGCCCGATGGCCGCAGCGCCGAACTGATCGATCTGCCCGGCACCTACAGCCTGTCCCCACGCTCCCCCGATGAAGCCGTGACCCGCGATGCCATCTTCGGCCGCATCGCCGGCGAACGGCCGCTGGATGCGATCGTGGCGGTGGTGGACGCCACCAATCTGCGCAACCATCTGCGTTTCGTGCTGGAATTGAAGGCGCTGGGCCTGCCGCTGGTGGTGGCATTGAACATGATCGATCTCGCCGCGCGCGATGGTATCGGCATTGATTCGGCCCGGCTGAGCGCGCTGCTCGATCTGCCGGTCGTGGAAACGGTTGCGGTTCGCCGCAAGGGGCTGGAAGCGCTCGGCGCCGCATTGGCTGCCCGCATCGGCGATACGCCGCCCGCCCTGCCGCAGGAGCGCCCCAGCGACGTGCGCGCCCTGCAGAAACAGGCGCGCACGCTCTCCGTCGCCGTGCAAACCAGCACCGGCAGCGCCAGGGCCTGGTCGCAGCGCATCGATGCCGTGGTGCTGCATCCGCTGGCCGGCCCCCTGCTGCTCGCCGCCGTGCTGTTCTTCATGTTCCAGGCCGTGTTCAGCTGGGCCGAAGCCCCGATGGGCTGGATTGAAGCCGGGGTGGCCGCACTGCAGGCCGAACTGGCCGCCACCCTGCCCGAAGGCTGGTTCCTGTCGCTGCTGAATGATGGCGTGCTCGCCGGGGTGGGCGCGGTGGTGGTGTTCCTGCCGCAGATCCTGATCCTGTTCCTGTTCATCATCACGCTGGAACAGACCGGTTACATGACCCGCGCTGCCTTCCTGATGGACCGGTTGATGGCGCGGGTCGGCCTCAACGGCCGCGCCTTCATCCCGCTGCTCTCCAGTTTTGCCTGCGCCGTGCCGGGCATCATGGCCACCCGCACCATCGATTCGCCGCGCGACCGGCTCACCACCATATTGATCGCGCCGCTGATGACCTGTTCGGCCCGCCTGCCCGTCTATGCCGTGGTGATCGGTGCCTTCATTCCCGCGCGCGATGTCGGCCCATTCGGCCTGCAAGGCCTGGTGCTGTTCGCGCTCTACCTCGCCGGCATCCTGGGCGCGCTGGTCGCCGCCTTTGCGCTCAGGCGCACAGTCACCAAGGGCGCGGCACCACCGTTCCTGATGGAGATGCCCAAATATCAATGGCCGGCGCTGCGCGATGTGGGCCTGGGCCTTTATGGCCGCGCCACCGCCTTTCTGCAGCGGGCCGGCACCATCATCCTGGCTTCCACCGTCGTGCTGTGGGCCATGGCCAGTTGGCCGCAACCGCCGGTTGGGGGCACCAAGCC
>JAIXQM010000223.1 GCA_027485735.1 Sphingomonadales bacterium
GCGCGGGCCATCTGGCCACCCTTGCCGGGCTTCAGCTCGACGTTGTGGACAATGGTGCCAACCGGCATCTGGCCGATTTCCATCGCATTGCCCGGCTTCACGTCGACCTTCTTGCCGGCGATCACGCTGTCACCAACGTTCAGGCGCTGCGGCGCGATGATGTAGGCAACGGTGCCGTCCTTGTCGGCATATTTCACCAGCGCGATGAAGGCCGAACGATTGGGGTCATACTCGATACGTTCGACGGTCGCAGCGACGTCCCACACGCGGCGCTTGAAATCGACGATGCGATACAGGCGCTTGTGACCACCACCAATGCCGCGCGCGGTGGCGTGACCCTTGTTGTTGCGGCCGCCGGTCTTCTTCAGACCTTCGGTGAGCATCTTGACCGGGCGACCCTTGTGCAGGGACGAACGATCGATCAGCACCAGGCCGCGCTGGCCGGGGCTGGTCGGATTGAATTTCTTGAGTGCCATTGTCCCTGCCCTCAGATGCTGGTGGTCACGTCGATGCGATCGCCATCGGCAACCGTCACCACGGCCTTCTTCACATCAGACCGGCGATATTCCTGGCCACGCCAGCGCTTGGTCTTGCCCTTGGCCACCATGGTGTTCACGGCCAGCACCTTCACGCCGTACAGCGCTTCGATGGCAGCCTTGATCTGCGGCTTGGTGCTATCCTTGGCGACCTGAAAGACGACCTGGTTGTATTCAGACACCAGGGTCGACTTTTCGGTGATCACCGGCTTCACGACCACGTCGTAATGCTTGATGTCGATGTTAGCCATTGACCCGGGCCTCCAGAGCCGAAACGGCAGCGCGGGTCAGGACCAGCGTGTCGTGCTTGAGAATGTCATAGACGTTGGCGCCGATGGCCGGCAGCACGTCGATGTGGGGCACGTTGGCCGAAGCGCGGGCAAAACCCACATCAACCGCAGCGCCATCGATGAACAGGCCGGACGTGATGCCGAGCGCGCCCATCGAAGCCAGGAACGCCTTGGTCTTGGCTTCGCCAAGGTTCAGGTCTTCCACCACGATCAGCTTGCCTTCCTGGGCCTTCACGCTGAGCGCGGTGGCCAGGCCGAGACGGCGGATCTTCTTGTTCAGCGACGGATCGAAATCACGCACGCGCGGGCCGTGGGCCTTGCCGCCGCCGATGAACTGCGGCGCAGCGCGGTTGCCGTGACGGGCACGACCGCCGCCCTTCTGGTTGCCCAGCTTCTTGCCGGTGCGGGCGACTTCACTGCGTTCACGCGCCTTGCGGGCGGTGCCGCGACGCTTTTCCAGCTGCCAGGTCACAACGCGGTGCAGGATGTCGAGGCGCGGTTCCTTGCCGAACACGGCGTCCGACAGTTCCAGCTCGCCGGCATCAGCCGCGGTCAGGGTCTTCACCTGAATCTTCATGATCAGGCCTCCGTGGTTTCGTCAGCAACGGCCGGTGCGGCATCAACCACATCCGCAGTCACGATGTTGGTGTTGGCAGCCACCTTGAGAGCGGCCGGGTACGGGGCGTCGGCGTTACGGGCAACCTTGACGGCGTCCTTGATGAGCAGCCAGCCGCCCTTCGAGCCGGGCACTGAGCCCATCACGAAGATCAGACCGCGCTCGACATCGGTCGACACGATTTCGAGGTTCTGCTGGGTGCGCTGCTTGGCGCCCATGTGCCCGGCCATCTTCTTGCCCTTGAACACCTTGCCCGGATCCTGGCGCTGGCCAGTCGAGCCGTGCGAACGGTGCGAGACCGAGACGCCGTGGGTGGCGCGCAGACCGCCAAAGTTCCAGCGCTTCATGACGCCGGCAAAGCCCTTGCCCTGGGTGATGCCGGTGACATCAACCATCTGGCCCGGGATGAAATGATCTGCAGAAATTGTAGCGCCGGGTTCCAGCACGGCATCTGCTGCCACGCGGAATTCCGCCACCTTGGCCTTGGGCTCCACTTCGGCCTTGCCGAAATGGCCGCGCTCCGGCTTCGTGGTGTTCTTGGCTTTCTTCGCGCCAGCGCCAAGCTGGACAGCGGTGTAGCCATCGGTCTCGTCGGTCTTCACCGCGATAACCTGGTTGTTCTCGAGGGCAAGAACGGTGACCGGGACGTGCCGGCCGTCGTCGCGGAAAATCCGCGTCATCCCCATTTTCTTCGCGATCACGCCTGTGCGCATGATCTGCTCCTTTCATCAGAGGCCCCATCCGGTGTTCCCGGGGGAGGGGCGTGACCCTTCCAAATTCGCTCCGCGTATTTGGTCGGGACGGTTACTTGCCGAGCTTGATTTCCACGTCCACGCCGGCGGCCAGATCGAGCTTCATCAGCGCGTCCACCGTCTGCGGGGTCGGGTCAACAATATCGAGGAGGCGCTTGTAGGTGCGCACCTCGAACTGTTCACGGCTCTTCTTGTCGACGTGCGGCGAGCGGTTCACGGTGAACTTCTCGAAGCGCGTCGGCAGCGGAATCGGGCCACGGATGGCCGCACCAGTCCGCTTGGCGGTGTCGGCGATCTCACCGGTGGCCAGATCGAGCACACGATGGTCAAAAGCCTTCAGGCGAATGCGGATGTTCTGAGCGTCCATGGCACCAATCTTGTCAAACAGCGTTCATTCAAAAAAAGCGGACCGACACATCCCCGCCAGCTCATCACTGGATGTGAGGTCGGGGTTGCACCGGCCGCTTCAGAATAACTGCCCCTGGGTTTCAAGCCGCGGGGCCCGGCTTTTTTCATCCGCGCTGTGTTTCCACGCGCTGACGAATCAGGGCCGCTTCCCTAGGGAAACGGCCCTTTACACTCACTTGATGACGGTTGCAACCACGCCGGCGCCAACCGTACGGCCGCCTTCGCGAATGGCGAAGCGCAGACCCGGATCCATGGCGATCGGAGCGATCAGCTTGACGGTCAGCTGCACGTTGTCGCCCGGCATCACCATTTCGGTGCCAGCCGGCAGTTCAACGGTGCCGGTGACGTCGGTGGTGCGGAAGTAGAACTGCGGGCGGTAGTTGGCAAAGAACGGCGTGTGACGGCCGCCTTCGTCCTTCGACAGCACGTAGACTTCGGCGGTGAACTCGGTGTGCGGCTTGATCGAGCCGGGCTTGCAGAGCACCTGGCCACGTTCCACGTCTTCACGGCCAACGCCGCGCAGCAGGGCGCCGATGTTGTCGCCAGCCTGGCCCTGATCGAGCAGCTTGCGGAACATTTCGACGCCGGTGCACACGGACTTGCGGGTGTCGTGGATGCCGACGATTTCGATTTCTTCGCCAACCTTGACGATGCCGGTTTCAACGCGGCCGGTCACAACTGTGCCGCGACCCGAAATCGAGAACACGTCTTCGATCGGCATCAGGAACGGCTTGTCCAGCGGACGCTCCGGCTGCGGGATGTAGCTGTCGACAGCGGCCATCAGCGCCAGGATGGCTTCACGGCCCAGATTGTCGTTGGTGCCGTTCAGCGCGCAGACGGCCGAACCACGGACGATCGGAATGTTGTCGCCATCGAAATCGCGCTTGGACAGTTCTTCGCGGATTTCCATTTCGACCAGCTCGAGGATTTCCTCGTCGTCGACCAGATCGCACTTGTTCATGAACACGACCATCGACGGCACGCCGACCTGCTTGGCGAGCAGGATGTGCTCCTTGGTCTGCGGCATCGGGCCATCGGTGGCGGACACGACCAGGATCGCGCCGTCCATCTGCGCGGCACCGGTGATCATGTTCTTCACATAATCGGCGTGGCCGGGGCAATCGACGTGGGCATAGTGGCGGTTGGCGGTTTCATACTCGACGTGGGCGGTCGAGATGGTGATGCCGCGCTCACGCTCTTCCGGGGCCTTATCGATGTTGTCATACGACGTGAAGGTGGCGCCACCGGTTTCGGCCAGGATCTTGGTGATCGCGGCGGTCAGCGAGGTCTTGCCATGGTCGACGTGACCGATGGTCCCGATGTTGCAGTGCGGCTTGTTCCGCTCGAATTTTGCTTTGGCCATGGCCTTGAACCTTCTTCCTTGCTCAACGTGTGAGGCGTTCAACGATTATGGCGGGTCCACAACGGAACCGCCCTGGCGGTGGTGTCAGCGGAGAACCGGCCGAATCATCGTGCCCAGAGGCGCGCTGACTAGCCGGCTTTCGCGAAAAATCAAGCCAGCTTGAGCTTGATTTCCTCAGCCACGTTCGACGGCACTTCGTCGTAGTGGCTGAACTGCATGGAGTACTGGGCACGACCCTGCGACATCGAGCGCAGATTGTTCACGTACCCGAACATGTTGGCCAGCGGCACCATGGCATCAATCACCTGCGCATTGCCGCGGGTATCGGTGCCCTGGATCTGGCCACGACGGCTGTTCAAGTCACCGATCACGTCACCCAGATAATCTTCCGGGGTCACCACCTCGACCTTCATGATCGGCTCGAGGATCTTGATGCCGGCCTTGTCCGCCGCTTCGCGCATGCCGCCACGCCCGGTGATTTCAAACGCCAGGGCCGAAGAATCGACGTCGTGATAAGCGCCGTCATAAAGCGTGGCCGTGAAATCGATCAGCGGGAAGCCGATCAGGTGGCCCGACGAAGCAACTTCGCGGATACCCTTTTCGACGGCCGGGATATATTCCTTGGGCACGTTGCCGCCCTTGACCTCATCCTTGAAGATGACACCCGAACCGCGCTCGCCCGGTTCGACAGTGAACTTGATCCGCCCGAACTGGCCGGAACCGCCGGACTGTTTCTTGTGGGTGTAATCCACGTCCACCTTGCGGGCCAGCGACTCGCGATAGGCCACCTGCGGCGCACCGACGTTGGCTTCCACCTTGAATTCGCGGCGCATGCGATCCACCAGGATTTCCAGGTGAAGTTCGCCCATGCCCTTGATGATGGTCTGGCCGCTTTCATTGTCCGACGACACGCGGAAAGACGGATCTTCCTGCGCCAGGCGGTTGAGGGCGATACCCATCTTTTCCTGGTCGGCCTTGGTCTTGGGCTCCACTGCCACTTCGATCACGGGCTCGGGGAATTCCATGCGCTCCAAGATGATCGGCTTCAGCGGCGCACACAGCGTGTCACCCGTGGTCACATCCTTCAGGCCAACCAGCGCGATGATGTCGCCGGCAAAGGCTTCCTTGATGTCTTCGCGGTTGTTGGCGTGCATCAGCAGCATGCGGCCGATCTTTTCGCGCTTGTCCTTGACGGAGTTGAGCACGGTGGAGGCGGCTTCCATCTTGCCCGAATAAATGCGGGCAAAGGTGAGCGTGCCAACGAACGGATCGGTCATGATCTTGAAGGCCAGCGCCGAGAACGGCGCATCATCCGACGCTTCGCGGATTTCGTCCTCATCCTTCAGGTTGATGCCGTGCATCGGGGGAATGTCGAGCGGGCTCGGCAGATAATCGACCACGGCATCGAGCAGCGGCTGCACGCCCTTGTTCTTGAACGCCGAACCGCACAGCACCGGCACGAAATCGAAGTTCAGCGTGCCCTTGCGGATCAGCGCCTTGAGCTGGGCAGTCGTCGGTTCGGTGCCTTCGAGATAGGCCTCCATCAGCGCGTCGTCCTGCTCGACGGCCATTTCGATCAGTTCGGAACGGGCGACAGCGGCGGCTTCCGCCATGTCAGCCGGAATGTCCTTGTATTCGAACTTGGCGCCCAGGCTTTCTTCGAGCCAGACGATGGCGCGGTTCTGCACGAGATCGACCAGACCGATGAAATCGCTCTCGAGGCCAATCGGCAGATACAGCACCGCCGGACGCGCGCCGAGGCGATCCTTGATCATCTGCACGCAGCGATCGAAGTTGGCACCGGTGCGATCGAGCTTGTTGACGAAGCACATGCGCGGCACTTTGTACTTGTCGGCTTGGCGCCACACGGTTTCGGACTGCGGCTCAACGCCGGCCACGCCGTCAAAGCAGGCCACGGCACCATCGAGCACGCGCAAGCTGCGCTCCACTTCGATGGTGAAATCGACGTGCCCGGGGGTGTCGATGATGTTGATGCGGTGCTCGGGGCCATTGCCTTCATCAGCCGACCACAAGCAGGTGGTCGCCGCACTGGTGATGGTGATGCCGCGCTCTTGCTCCTGCTCCATCCAGTCCATGGTGGCGGTGCCTTCGTGCACTTCGCCAATCTTGTAGGACTTGCCGGTGTAATACAGGATGCGCTCGGTCGTGGTCGTCTTGCCGGCATCAATGTGGGCCATGATGCCGATGTTGCGATAACGCTCAAGTGGGTGAGTGCGGGGCATGGGAAAAGGGCCTCGGGCTTAGAAGAACAGGATTAGTGGCCGGCACTGCACGCAGCGCCGGCCAAAACGATTTACCAGCGGTAGTGCGAGAAGGCGCGGTTGGCTTCCGCCATCCGGTGCGTGTCTTCACGCTTCTTCACGGCCGAACCACGGTTGGCAGCGGCGTCCATCAGCTCGGCTGACAGGCGGGCGGCCATGGTGTGCTCGGCGCGCTTGCGGGCGGCCGAGATGATCCAGCGGATGGCCAGGGCCTGGCCACGTTCCGGACGCACTTCCACCGGAACCTGGTAGGTGGCACCACCGACGCGGCGGCTGCGCACTTCGATACCCGGGCGCACGTTGGCGAGCGCATCGTGGAACACGCCCAGCGGTTCGCGGCGGCTCTTGGTCTCGATCACTTCCAGGGCGGAATAGACGATCGATTCGGCGACCGACTTCTTGCCCTGCAGCATGACGAGGTTCATGAATTTGGAAAGCACCTGATCGCCGAACTTGGGATCCGGCAGGATGACGCGCTTTTCGGGGCGACGACGACGTGACATGATCTATATCCCCCTTACTTCGGACGCTTCGCGCCGTACTTCGAACGGCTCTGCTTGCGGTTCTTCACACCCTGCGTGTCGAGCACACCGCGAACGATGTGGTAGCGCACGCCGGGAAGATCCTTCACGCGGCCGCCGCGAATCAGCACGACCGAGTGTTCCTGCAGGTTGTGGCCTTCACCCGGAATGTAACCGATGACTTCAAAGCCATTGGTCAGACGGATCTTGGCCACCTTGCGGAGCGCCGAGTTCGGCTTCTTGGGGGTGGTGGTATAAACGCGGGTGCAAACACCACGCTTCTGCGGGTTGGCCTCCATGGCCGGCACCTTGTTGCGCGCCTTTTGCGGCGTGCGACCCTTGCGGATCAACTGGTTGATCGTTGGCATCGTCTCTCTTCTCGCTTCGGCAAATGGCCACCATGGCCAAACGCCTACTCCAGA
>JAIXQM010000140.1 GCA_027485735.1 Sphingomonadales bacterium
AGCTATGCCCACTTCACCTCGCCGATCCGCCGTTATGCCGATCTGGTGGTGCACCGCAGCCTGGTCGCGGCCTACCGGCTGGGTGACGGCGCGCTGCACAAGGAAGAGGAAAAGGGCCTGACCAAGACCGCCGATCACATCAGCATGACCGAACGGCGGGCGATGGAGGCGGAACGCGACACCATCGATCGCTATGTCGCCGCCTTCCTGTCGACCAAGGTCGGCGAGATCGTGAAAACGCGTATCACCGGCGTCGCCAAGTTCGGCTTCTTCGCCACAGTCGATGGGCTGGGCGGCGACGGGCTGGTGCCGGTCTCCACGCTGGGTGAAGAACGCTTCGTGTTCGATGAAGACGCCCGCATCCTCGAAGGCATCCAGACCGGCACGCGCTACGCCGTCGGCCAGCGCATGGAGCTGCGCCTCGCCGAAGCCAGCCCGATCACGGGTTCGCTGCGCTTTGAGTTGCCGGAAGGCGGTAGCGCGTCGGGCCCACGCCGGGATCGCACGCGACCACGCGGGTTCCAGCCCCGGCCGGGCAAATCGCGGGTGCCACCGGGGGTGCGGCGGGGCCGCAAATAGGGCCTCCGGCGGGCAGGGGCTGAGCCCCTGCACCCACTTTCGTTTTCAGTCGCGCTTGACGATGCGGCCGTTTTTCTGCTGCTGAACATCATGGATTGCAAAGAGGGGTTGTCGATGAAACTTGTGACTGCACTGCTGCTCACGGCTCTGGCCGCGCCCAGCCTCGCCCAGGAAAAGCGCCAGACGCCGCGTGACGCCATGGTGGCCGAAGCCGATGCCGCCACCGCCCGCGCGCCGGTGGAGGAACAGGCGTTCGTGTCCAAGGGCAGCGTGAGCATCAAGGGCAAGGCCATCGCTTACACCGCCACCGCCGGCACGCTGACCATCCGTGACGACAACGCCCGGCCCATCGGCAGCCTGTTCTACACCGCCTACACCACCGGTGAGGGTTCAGCAGGGTCGGGGCGCCCGGTCACCTTCTTCTACAACGGCGGCCCCGGTTCGGCGACGATCTGGCTGCACATGGGCAGCTTTGGCCCGGTGCGCGTGAAGACGGACAAGCCGGTGTACGTCACCCCCGATCAGTACAGCGTTACCCAGAACCCTTGGTCCCTGCTCGACAAGACCGATGTCGTCTTCATCGATGCGATGGGCGCCGGCTGGTCGCGGCCACTTGGGGACAAGACGGGCAAGGATTTCAACGGCGTCGATCAGGATGCCGATGCCTTCGCCCGCGCGATCATGCGCTACGTGAGCAAGAATAACCGCTGGAAATCACCCAAGTTCATCCTCGGCGAATCCTATGGCACGCTGCGCTCCGGCGTGGTGGCGCGGATGCTGGAGGAACGCGGGCTTTCGCTGCACGGCGTCGCCCTGCTTTCCACCATCATGAACTATGGCGTGCGCCAGGCCGGCTATGATCAGAACCACATGGTGCTGTTCCCGGGCTATGCCGCCACCGCCTGGTATCACGGCACGCTGCCCGGCCAGAAGCCGGCCGATCTTGACGCCTTCGTGAACGACGTGCGCGGCTTTGTGGCCGGGCCCTATGCCGCCGCCCTGGCCAAGGGCAGCAGCATTTCGGACGCCGAAAAGGATGCCGTCGCCCGCCAGATGAACGCCTATACCGGGCTGCCCATCGATTTCATCAAGCGCGCCAACCTGCGCGTGGACCTGCAGCATTTCCAGACTGAACTGCTGCGCCCGCGCGGCCTGTCGATTGGCCGGCTCGACACGCGCTACACGCTGCTGCCCACCGATCTGAACGCAGACAGCCCGGATGAGGATCCGGCCGGCACCGCCATTACCGGCGCCTACATCTCCGCCTTCCACGATTATGCGGTGAAGACGCTCGGCGTGAAAACCGAACTGCCCTACAAGCTGACGGCGCGCGAGCCGGGCTACAGCTGGGACTGGTCCCACCGCCCACCGCGCGGCGGCGTGCAGACGACGCCCAACACGGCGGTCGATCTCGCCTTCACCATGCGCGCCAATCCAAAGCTGAAAATACTGTTCCTCAACGGCTATTACGACATGGCAACGCCTTTCTACGGCGCCGAATTCGATGCCAGCCATATGCTGCTGCCGGCCGATCTGAACCGGAACATCAAGTTCACCTATTACCAGTCGGGCCACATGATCTATCTGGCGGAATCTGAACTGGCAAAGATGCGGGATGACGTGGCGGCCTGGTATGATGAGGCGTTGAGGTAAGGAGAGCCTCCGGCGGGCAGGGTCGCAGACCCTGCACCCATTTGATTTTTGGGCGGCCCCTGTTTCTCGAGCGAAAACCAGCACCGCAGGCAATGGACAACAGCCTGCGGTGCACTCGTCAAAACACAAGTGCGGCCCAAAAACGAAAGCGGGTGCAGGGCCTCAGGCCCTGCCCGCCGGAGGCATGACAGCGCCGCCGTTCAGCGGCCTTCCAGGACGCCTGCGACCGCCAGGAAAACGTCGGCACGGATCTGCACGCCCAGATGGCTGCTGTTGATCTCGATCGAACGGCCGTGGTTGTCGCGACAGATTTCGCCCGCAACGAGCCCGTCGGATTGGCTCCAGATGGCGGTGCTGGGGACGGGGAGGGGGGCGGCGATTTCCGCGCTGCGGGCGGCGACTGCTGGATCATCGAGCCGTTCGCCGGTGAACCATTCGAAGAAGCGCCAGACATTGGTGGCTTTTCCGCTGCCGGCGAAGGGTGAGCTGATGGTGATGACTTCGCGCACCAGATCGGGCCGGCGCTGCGCAACCAGCCGCGCAATCATGCCGCCAAGGCTGACGCCGATCAGGGTCACCGGGCCGTCTGTGGTTGCGATCGTCTCAAGGCGTTCGATGAGCTGTTCGGCCTGGGCGCCGGTCGTTCGCGCGCCAAAGTTGCGGCCCAAACCCCAGCTGTGCGCCTGGTAGCCACGGTCCCGCAGGAAGCGCTGCAGCGGGAAAAACGCCCGCTCCCCTTGCATCAGGCCGGGCAGCAGCATCACCGGGCGGCCGTCACCGGCCGGCTCGCCGCGCAGCAAGCTCTTGTGACGTGGCCGGTTCATCACGGTCCAGGCAGCACGCGGCAGTTCGGCAGCCCACAGCAGTTTGGACGGTGGAAGGATGGATTCGGTCAACACTGTCATCGTTATGTCATATAACGGTAACCGTTGCGTCGCAAACGACATATGAGTTTTGTCGATCTGTCGCCAGCGCATCGGCCCGCGACATGTGTTTATTGTCGAAGCGCTGCCCAAAAGCGAAAGTGGGTGCAGGGCCTCAGGCCCTTCTTCAATCCACTGAAATCGCGACCGCATCCCCCAGCGCCATCGTGTCGAGCCAGCGTGCGAGCGCATCCCGCTCCATCGCCACGCAGCCTTCGGTGGGGCGCCCATCAGGTTGGCGGACGTGCCAGAAGATGGCGCTGCCGAGGCCGGTGATAGGTGGGCTGTCGTTGTGGGCCAACACCAGGATGAGGTCGTAGGCATGATCGTCGCGCCAGAGGGATTCATGGCTGTGGGGGTGCGGGATGGTGACCGGGCGGTTGTAGGCCGGGTCGGTGGTGCCGTCGCTCCAGCCGTCCCATGGGCGGAGGAAGCGCCAAGGCAGGGCGGTTTGCGGCGCAGGCAGGCGATCGGGGCGCAGGAGCGCGGCGCGGATTAGCCAGGTGCCCAGCGGGGTCTTGCCGTCGCCTTCGCGTTTGCTGGCGGCGGGGCAGAAGCCGCCTTTGCCGAAGCTGGCGGCGTGGGTTTCGCCGAACGCGCTGACCGTGCCGGTGGCAGGGTTGGCGCGGAAGATCGTCACAGCATGTGCCCCTGCCGGTCGCGCTTGGTGGCGAGGTAGGCGGCGTTGTGCGGGTTGGGGGGCATGTCGTGGGCGACGCGGCTGACGGTGAAGCCGTGGGCGGCGAGGCCGGCAACCTTGAGCGGGTTGTTGGTCATCAGCGCGACGTTGGAGACGCCCAATGCCTTGAACATCGCGGCGGCGAGGCTGAAGTCGCGCTCGTCGGGTTCGAAGCCGAGGCGGGTGTTGGCGTCCACCGTGTCCCAGCCCTGATCCTGCAGGGCATAGGCGCGCAGCTTGTTGAGCAGGCCGATGCCACGGCCTTCCTGTTGCAGATAGAGCAGGATGCCGCCGCCGGGGTTGGCCGCGATGGCGGCCAGGGCGGCGTGCAGTTGGGGCCCGCAATCGCATTTCAGGCTGCCGAGCACATCGCCGGTAAGGCAGGAGCTGTGCAAGCGGGTGAGTACCGGCTGGCTCACATCCGGATTGCCGATCACCAGCGCCAGATGCTCCGGGCCGCCATCATCGGGGCGGAAGGCGACGACCTGCGTATCTTCGGCGCGGGCCAGCGGCAGCCGGGCGCGGCTGGAAATGTGGACGCGGGCCACAGACGCCGGCAGGGCAAGCGCGGCTTCGGACGGGCAGGTGACGGCAATTTCTGCCCCGGCCAGCGGCACGGCATAAACGGCGGGGATCAGGCCGGCATGTTTCACCAGTGCAATCGCGGCGCGGGCGGAGGCGGCATCGCCGTCAAGTGCGCGGGTACGAAACGGGCCCTTGAACGGGGTGGCGAGATCGAGCACTGGATCGGCGACAGCGCGGCTGCCGGTGAGATCGAGCCAGTCTGGTCGGTCGACCCACACCGGTTCGGGATCGGGCGCGGCCGCCGCGATCTGGTTGGCGAGGTTGAGCACAGCGGCGCGGCGGGCGGTGATGATCAGGCCGGCGCGGCTGCGGGTTTCGAGTGCGGCCAGCGTGTCGGCATCGGCGAGTTCGGCGGAGAGAATGGCCAGGCTGCCCACCCCCACGGCCCGGCCGCGGCGCAGGGCGTCGCTGGCGGCTTCGCCCAGATAGTCGGGCGCGATGCTCACAGGTCCAGCGTCACGATCTGCGGGATGTGATCGGATGGCTTGCCCCAGTCGCGGGCGTCCCGGATGGCTTCGAAACCGGTGGCTTGTTTGGCGACGCTGGGTGAGGCCCAGATGTGATCGAGGCGGCGGCCGCGATCCGACAGGCGCCAATCGATATTGCGATAGCTCCACCAAGTGAAAAATTTCTCCGGCGCCGGGTTGAAATGGCGGCCCAGATCCACCCAGTCGTGGCTCTGCTGCAAGCGGTTGAGCGCGTCGACTTCCATCGGTGTGTGGCTGACGACATCGAGCAGGGCCTTGTGGTTCCACACATCGCAGTCCAGCGGCGCGACGTTGAAATCGCCGACGATCACGGCGGGCTCCTTCAGCCCTTCCGACCAGCGGGTCATGCGTTCGATGAAGTCCATTTTCTGGCCGAATTTCGGGTTCACCTCGCGGTCAGGCACGTCGCCGCCGGCTGGCACATAGACGTTTTCCAGCAAGACGCCGTTTGGCAAACGCACGCCGATGTGGCGCGCTTCGCCATTGTCCTGCCAGTCATAGCGCCAGGCGCCTTCCAGCGGCACGCGGCTGATGGTGGCAACGCCGTGGTGCATGCGCTGGCCGTTCAGGATGCGGTGGGTGTAGCCCAATTGCTCGAACAGGCCGTGTGGGAAAATGTCGTTGGCGACCTTGGTTTCCTGCAGGCACAGCACATCGGGCTGATGATCGCGCAGGAACTGCTCCACGATATCGGCGCGGGCGCGGACGCTGTTGATGTTCCAGGTGGCGATGCGAAGAGACATGGGACGCATTTAGGCGAAGCTTTGTCGCTCGTCACCTGTTCAGAAACGAGTTGACCCCTGGCACCGGGGGCGTGGTGCCAGGGGTCTTGTCTGCGCTCGTCACGCACACAGGCGGAAATTTTACGCGGTGCTGTCCGGTCAACAGGGGGCAAACCCGTCAGCACCAACCGCCTGATGAACTGCTTATGCCTGATTCGACCTTGCCCCATCATGAACGGGATTCAGGGTCTGTGTTCAGGTTGGGCAACCGCGTTATCGGGGCCCATCCTTGCGCGGATCGGTGAAGCCAAACGACACGCCAGCAAGGCTTGCGCCATAGCGCACATTGGCCAGCCGCACTTCGCTGCGGCCGCCTTGCGCGTCCAGAGCGGTCCACCCGGCCAGTGCCAGCCCGCCCGGCGCACTGGCGGCGCGCACGAAGCGGATCGAAAGCGTGCCGAATTCCGGCCGCTTGGGATCGCGGGCGGCGACTTCCACCCCGTCGGGCGTGTCGGCGGTGATGCGGGCGATGGGGGCAAGATCAGGCTCGGCCGCCAGCAGGATCTGCAGCGGTGTGCGGCGCACCGGCCACTGGCTGACCTGTTTCACCTCATAATCGATGAACGACAGCGTGCGGCCATCGCCGACCAGCAGCATTTTCGCTGTGTTGTACTGGAATCGCACCTTGCCGGGGCGGGCCAGCCACAATTTGCCAGCCAGCACGCGGCCATCGGCGCCGGCCTGGGTGAAATCGGCCGAAAGGCTGGTGGTGCCTTTCAGCGAGACGGCGATATCGGCCAGCGACGTTGCGCTAGCCGGGGCGGCAAGGGCAAGCAGAGGGAGCAGGAACAGCTGTTTCATGCCTCTGCCTTAGCCGGCAGCGGCTTCACACGCCATGAACGGAATGCAGCTTACGCAGCGGCGCCGAGATAACCCAGCTGCGCTGCCTTGAAGATGGTCTGGCTGCGGTTGACGGCGTTCAGCTTCTCGCCGGCGTTCTGGATGTGGAAGCGCACGGTGGCGTGGCTGCGCGACAGGATCAGGCTGATTTCCTTGTCGGTCTTGCCGATGCTGGCCCAGCGCAGGCATTCCACTTCGCGCTTGGTGAGCTGGCAATCGCCCGGCAGCCAGCGGCGGGTGCGATGCGCCTTGACGTAACCCGCCAGGAACCGATGCGACATCAGTGCCAGGATATCGGCCCATTGTTCATATTCGGCTGAAAGATCGGTGCGGCTGGCATCGCGTGACACGAAGCAGACGGCGCCGATCTGGCCAAAAGGCAGATGCACCGGCACCACGATTGAAGCCTTGGTGAGTGCCCGTTTCTCGAAATTGTCGAGGCTCATCTCGTCGAGATAGGGATTGGGCTGGCGGGTGAAAAAGCCGGTGGCATTGGCCCAGAACACCTCGGATTCATACCGGCAGGCGCGCGGCAGTGGGGACGACAGGGCGAGCTTTGAATCCTTCCACCAATGCTCGTTCTCCCCGGTCCAGCCGAACACATCGGCGGCGAGGATATTGCCGTCGATATCCTCCATCGGCGCCTTGGACGCGATATTGTCGACCGCAATGACATGCAGGCCAGTACACTCCAGCACAATGTCGCGCATGGCTTCGGCGGCTTTGCGGGCATCACCCATCGATCGAACGGAAACGGCGGCAAGGCTGGCGTGCAGGTCCATCGGTCACTCCCCAGAACATGGTGCGAGGGGTTGGTCTCTATTGGACCCTTGGGGCGAACCCCGTACTCCCTCACGCTTATCGTAGGACGCGAAGTAATCACAGCCGGACACGCCCTGCAATGGGCTTTGACCGAACAGGCCAAAACAGTGGGCCGATTCGGCGAAATCGGCGGCCCATGCTTGCATGTTGTCAGCACTTTGCTAGGTAGTGCCTCACCGGGGGGGAACGGACAGTGCTTGCGCAAGCAACGAGGAACATTCGCGTGTTGGCAGAATGCATGGCGGCAGCCAGCCATTGGCTGCGAATCGCCATTGCAGTGAGCGTGCTGGCTGGTGCCACCGTCGAATCGCCGTTGGCGGCCGCGCCGATTGATCCCGCCGTGCACCAGGGCGTCGCCAGCTGTGGCAGTTCCACTTGCCATGGCCGCCAGGAAGCCACTGGGCCACGTGTGCGCCAGAACGAAGTGATCAGCTGGTCTGATCCCGCCAGCCTGACCGGCGCGCACAGCCGCGCCTGGAAAGTGCTGAACGAGCCGCGGGCCCAGGCCATCGGCAAGCGTCTGGGCATCACCAATGTCGCGGCCTCCAAGGAATGCATCAGCTGTCACGGTGATCCTGCGCCGTTGCGCGGGGCGAAATGGCAGCAATCCGATGGCGTGGGCTGTGAAGCCTGCCACGGCGGATCGGAGCGCTGGCTGGCCAGCCATGCCAGCGTGAACGCCAGCCATGCTGACAATGTCGCCAAGGGTATGTGGGCGGTGAATGACCCGGCAGTAAAGGCCAGCGTGTGCCTCGATTGCCATTTCGGTTCCGACAAGCCGGGCCAGTTTGTGTTCCACCGCATCATGGCCGCCGGCCACCCCCGCGTGGCTTTCGAACTTGATCTGTTCACCTCTCTGCAGCGCCACCATGACGAGGATGCCGATTATGCCGCGCGCAAGGGTGTCACCGGAGGGGTGAAGACCTGGGCCGTGGGCCAGGCGCTGGCAGTGGAGCGCGCGTTGTCGCTGTTGCCCGCCGCATCGGGCCGCCTCAACGGTCCGGATTATTATTTCTATGATTGCCGTTCCTGCCACCGGACCTTCAGTGATGATCCGGCGACGCAGATCGTCGCGCGCACCAACGGCTGGCGGCCGATTCCGCCGGGCCAGCCGGTGTGGAACGATGAGCAGATGATCATGCTGGCGGCTGCCGCGCGTGTGGCCGCGCCGGATGTGGCGCGCAGTTTCGACAATCAGAGCCGTGCCTTCCACGCTGCGCTGGGTGGCGATCGCGCCGGGGCGATAAAGGCCGCGGCCACGCTGAAGGCGACCGCTGCAACGCTGGCCCGGCGCTTTGCCGGCACCAACTTTGATCGGGCGCAGACTTTTGCGCTGATCGATGCCGTTCTGGTGGGCAATGCGGCAGCTTACACTGATTATCAGGGCGGTGCGCAGGCGGTGATGGCGGCCGATACCCTGCTTTCGGCGCTGGTAACGGCTGGCCAGGTCGATCGCGGCGCGGCACAGGCGCTGCGGCCTGATCTTGACCGCGCCTACGCGCTGGCCCGCGATGCCAACCGCTGGGATCCGGCCGCGTTCCGGGTCACGCTGGCGCAGATTGCAGGCCGGTTGCGGGGCCTGAAGTGACGCCCAGCCGCGCCCGGATCACGGCAGGGGTGGCAGCGCTGGCGCTGCTGCTGGCTGGCTGTGGCGGCAGCGGTGCGCCGCCGAGCCAGGCCGTCAATCCCGCTCCAAGCCCGTCGCCAACCCCAACGCCGGCCAGTGTGTTCACCAAGCCGGCGCAGGAGGCGCTGAGCGTCGCCGACGTGCAGTCGGTCATTGCCCGCGCCGCCGCCGAAGCCTCGGCCCGCAATCTGCCAGCGGTGATCGCCGTGGTTGATCGGGTCGGCAATGTGCTTGCCGTCTATCGCATGGCCGGCGCCCGTGCGACCGCCACCACGCGGTCCAACGCCAACGGCGCCAATATCGACGCGCAGGGCGTGACGGTGCCAGCGGAACTGGCCGCGATCGCCAAGGCCATCACCGGCGCCTATCTGTCGTCGGGCGGCAACGCCTTTTCCACCCGCACGGCCTCGATGATCGTGCAGCCGAATTTCCCGCCGTCGACGCGCACGGTGGGGCTTGAATCCGGCCCGCTCTATGGCGTGCAGTTCAGCCAGCTGCCCTGTTCCGATCTGTCAGCACGGTTCGGTGTCGGCAGTCCCTTCATCGGCCCGAAGCGCTCGCCATTGGGCCTCGCTGCCGATCCGGGCGGCTTTCCGCTCTACAAGAATGGCGTGATGGTTGGTGGCGTCGGCATCATGGCCGATGGCGATTATGGCTTTGATGCCGAAGTGGTGGATGTGGACGATGATGCCGAAGAGCATATCGCGCTCGCCGCCACCGCCGGCCACGCTGCGCCCGAAACCATCCGCGCCGAACGGATTTCAGTGGACGGCACACTGCTGCGCTATTCCGACGCCGTTGCCGCCGGCCTGAAGAGCAATCCGGCAAGCCCGCCGGCCTTTGCTGGCCTCGCCGGAAGCTTGGTGGCAGTGGCCGGCTTCAATGCCGCCAGCATCATTGCCGGCACGCCTTATGGCAGCGAGGCCAGCGGCGTGCGCAATGCCGCAGCAGCCGAATTCAACCATCCCGATGCATTCATCCTGTCCGACGGCGCCGGGGCCAATCGCTACCCGATCCGCGCCGGCACCGATGCCGGCGACGTGGCGCAGCCGCTCAGCGCCGCCGAAGTGCGCGCTGTGCTGGAAGAAGCCTTCACCATCATGTCGCGCGCCCGCGCCCAGATCCGCCAGCCGCTCGACAGCCGGGCCCAGGTCTCGCTGTCGGTGGTGGATACGCGGGGGCAAGTGCTGGGGTTGGTGCGATCGCCCGATGCGCCGGTGTTCGGCATTGATGTGAGCTTGCAAAAGGCGCGCACGGCGGCCTTTTTCTCCAACGCCCGCGCTGCCAGCGATCTGGGTGTGGTGACCACGGCCGCCGGCGCCGCCGATGCGAACGTCCGTGATTTCGTGTCCCGCACCAATAGCTTCTTCAGCGGCACCGGTTTCCTCACCGGTGCGTTCGGCGTGTCCAACCGCGCCATCGGCAACATCAGCCGTCCCTATTTCCCCGATGGCGAAGCCGGCCGGCCGCCGGGGCCACTTTCGCGCGACATCAACGGCTGGTCGCCGTTTTCGACCGGGCTGCAATCGGCGCTGATCGTGCAGAACCTGGTGCAGGTGCTGGGTGGCGGCGATCCGCGCCAATGCACCTTCCTGCCCAATACCGGCAGCGGGCAGAACCGGCTGGCCAACGGCATCCAGATCTTTCCTGGCGCCGTGCCGATCTATCGCGGCAACAATCTGGTGGGCGCCATCGGCATTTCCGGCGACGGCATCGACCAGGACGACATGATCGCCTTCCTCGGCGCCAGCAACGCCAGCACGCGCCTGGGGGGCAGCATCAGCCTGCCGCCGGCCAGCATCCGATCCGATCAGGTACAGGTGACGGTTGCGGGCACGCCTGTCCGCCTGCGCTTTGTGGGCTGCCCGTTTGCGCCGTTTGTCGACACGGCCGAAAACAATGTCTGTCAGGCGCGTTGAGATGCGGGCACTGATCCTCATCCCCCTTTTGGCCACCGCCTCGCCGGTCATCGCCAAGCCGTTCGGCAAATGGTTTGACTGTTATGCCAAGGTGGCCCCGCCGGCCGAGCGTCTGCCCGCCGAAGCGGAAGCCGGCCCGGTTGATCCGAATGCCGTCCCGCTGGATGGCCGCCGTGTGCCCGGTATGGGCGGGCCGCAGACGTGGGACCCGGTGGCGCAGGCCAACCAGGGCGCGGTCGCCTGGCCCAAACAGGGGGATTTCCCCACCGATCACCTGCCGGTGCCCGATCGCTGGCGCCTGGTCGAAACGCTGGGATTGGTGAAATCCAACTGGAAAGACCCGTATAACCAGAACACGCTCAAGGGCGATCGGCCGGTTTGCGGCACCCATGATCTGTTCGTGCAGCTGACAGCGATTTCCGATACGCTGGCCGAACCGCGCAGCTTTCCCACCCCGGTCGGCGTGCAGACCACCGAGCGGCCGGGCAGCAACGACACCTTTGGCCGCCAATACAGCGAAGTGTTTGCGCAGACCTTCATCCTGGGCGCGGCGCTGACCAAGGGCAGCACCGCCTTCAAGCCGCCGGAATATGAACTGCGGGCCGCCATCGCCTTCAACATGAACCATGTCGACGTGACGGAACGCCGGGTGCTTTCCGTGCTGCCGTCGAAGCGCAGTCTGCGCACCGATGCGTTCGTGGGCGTGCAGGAATTGTTCCTCGATTACCACCTGCGCAACACGTCGGATCGGTATGATTTCGATTCGCTGCGCATCGGCATTCAGCCGTTCTCCAGCGATTTCCGCGGCTTCCTGTTCCAGGACAACCAGCTCGGCCTTCGTCTGTTCGGCAACCGCGACAACAACCGCTTCCAGTACAACCTCGCGGCCTTCTGGCGGCTCGAGAAGGATTCGAACTCCGGCCTCAACGCCGTCCTGCGCAGCCCGCGCAACGATTTCGTGGTCGTCGCCAATCTCTACCGTCAGGATCTGCCGGTGCCCGGCATGACCAGCCAGGTCAGCGTGATGTGGAATGCCAACCGCGAACGCAATGATGTGCAGGTCGATACCAACGGCTTCCCGGTGCGGCCTTCGTTGCTCGGCACCTTGCGCGGCCGCAGCTATGATGTCGTGTATCTCAGCTACAACGCCGATGGCCATATCGGCCGGCTGAACATGACCTTCAGCGGCACCTATGCCGCCGGCACCAACCGCAACAACATCTTCACCGATCGGCGCGCCAAGATCAGCAGCTGGTTTGCCGCGTTCGAGCCCAGCTATGACCGTGGTTGGGTGCGGGTGCGCGGTTCGGCCCTGTTTGCCAGCGGCGATTCCAATCCGTTCGACGATACCGACAGCGGCTATTCGGCGATCTTTGAAAACCCGCAGTTTGCCGGTTCCGACACCAGTTACTGGATCCGCCAGACCATTCCCTTTGCCGGCGGCGGCCGTGTCATCTCGGTCAACAGCCGCAACGGCATCCTGAACGATCTGCGATCGTCCAAGGAACAGGGCCAGGCCAATTTCACCAACCCGGGCACCATGTTGCTGGGCGCCGGCGCGGATTTCGATGTGCTGCCCGAGCTGCGGGTGAGCGGCAATCTCAACCATCTGTGGTTTGCCACCACCGCCACGCTGCAGGCGCTGCGCGTGGAAGGCACCATTCCCAAGGATATCGGCTGGGATCTGTCGGCAGCGGCCACCTACCGCCCGCATTTCAACCAGAATCTCGTATTCCGCCTGTCGGGCGCCCTGCTGAAGCCCGGCGAGGGCTTCAAGGACCTGTTCACCAACGCACCCCGCACCGGGTCTTATTATTCGGTGCTGTTCAACGCTGTTCTGGCTTATTGACATGCTGAAGCGCCTGCTCCTCCTTTTGATGGTGCCGCTGGTCGGCATGGCCTTCGCGTCCGAAGGCGAAAAGCCGGTGGCGCGGGATTACACCCGTGTCCATGCCGGGCCGGCGCCGAAATGGCAGACGGCGGAACTGGCTGCGGCCAAATCCGCCGGCTGCATCAGCTGCCACACCGCCAGCGATGAAGCGACGATGCACGCGCCGAAATCGGTCGTGCTGGGCTGCACCGATTGCCACGGCGGCGATGCGAAGATCGTCGCGCCGGGCGGGTTGGCCGCGACCGACGCCAATTACATCAAGCTGCGCGATGATGCCCACGTGCTGCCGATGTTCCCGGAAAGCTGGCACTTCCCGTCGTCGGCCAACCCCAAGCGCAGCTATACCCTGCTCAACCGCGAATCCCCGGAGTTTGTGCGTTTTGTGAACCCGTCGGACTATCGCGCCGCGCGTGATGCCTGCGGGTCCTGCCACCTTGAAATCATCGAGCGGGCCGAGAGCAGCCTGATGGCCACCGGCGCCATGCTGTTCGGCGGCGCGGCCTACAACAACGGCATCCTGCCCTACAAGAATACTGTGCTGGGCGAAGTCTACACCCGCCCCGGCCAGGCCAAAGCCATGCTGGGTGCATGGAACGGCGATGCGTCGGGCCATGGTGAAGTCGGGCTGAAGCACGAAGAAGGCCATGGCGCAGCGGCAGGTCACGGCGAGAAGGCAGGCCATGGCGGCGGCGCTCATCACGATAACAGCCTGCCGGGCTTTATGTTCAGCCCCGGTACGGGCGGGCGCAAGGTGGGCGAATTGTCTGACGCTGAAAAGGCGCGCGGCGCGCTGCCGTTCCTCGCCCCGCTGCCGGCGTGGCAGGTGATGCCGCCCGGCGATATCTTCCGCGTGTTCGAACGCGGCGGCCGCAACATCAATCCCATCTTCCCGGAAATCGGCCTGCCCAACTCACTGGGCTCCATCCAGCGTCTGGAAGAGCCTGGCCGCCCCGATATCCGCCAGTCCAACCGTGGCCCCGGCACCGGCCTGCGCATCTCGGTGCCAGTGATCAATATCCACAAAACCCGCCTGAACGATCCTTTCACCTGGTTCATGGGCACCAATGATCAGCCCGGCGATTATCGCACCTCGGGCTGCGGTTCTTGCCACATCGTTTATGCCAATGATCGCGAAGTGCGGCATTCATCGGTGTATGCTGCGGCCGGCCGTGACGGGCAGACCCAAACCGCCGATCCAACGATCTCGAAAACGGAAAGCGGTCACCCGATCAAGCACGCCTTTACCCGCGCCATGCCGTCCAGCCTGTGCATGAATTGCCACATGCACCAGCCCAACATGTTCGTGAACACCTACTATGGCTACACGATGTGGGATTATGAAAGCGACGCGCCGCGCATGTGGCCGGGCAAGGAAAATCCGTATCCCAAGCCGCCAGGGATGAGCGAAGCCGAGTATCAACGCCTGTTCAAGCAGCAGCGTTACCCCACGGCCGCCGAAGTGCGCACCACCAACGAGCGCAACCCCGAAGCCGCAGCAGCGCGGGGCGCCTGGTCTGATCTGGATTTCCTGCGGACGGTGAACGACCGCAATGACCAGATGAAGGATACCCAATTCGCCGATTATCACGGCCACGGCTGGAACTTCCGCGCCGTGTACAAGCGCGATCGCGAAGGCAATCTGCTCGATGCCGGCGGCAACATGGCGAGCTATGGCACCGATACTGCGCACATCGTCGATCCGAATGATCCGGAAAAGTTCCGGAAGGCCGGGCAGCCGCAATTCGTGAAACCTGCCGCCACCCCTGGCCCTGGCCAGCCCGGCAAGGCAGTGCACCTGATGGATATCCACACCGAAGTGGGCATGCAGTGCGCCGATTGCCACTTTACCCAGGATGGCCACGGCAACGGCATGATCCATGGCGAAGTTGCCAACAGCGTGGAGATCGGCTGCAAGGATTGTCATGGCACCGCCGATGCCTATCCGACGGTGCGAACCTCCAACTTGGCCGCGCCGCCGCCAGGCAGCAATCTGATCGCGGTGCGCAACCCCGATGGCCGGCTGCGCTTTGAATGGAGCCAGGATGCCGCCGGCCGCCGCGTGCTGCTGCAACGGTCGTCCAGCGATCCCAAGCTGGTCTGGCGGGTGAAGCTGGTGAAGGACAGCGTCAACCGCGATCACCCCGATTTCAACGCCAAGGCAGCGCGCGCCAAGCTGGTGGGCACGCTGGCCAGCACGGGCGGCAAGATGAGTTTCGGTCCCGGCGTGGGTGAACGCGCCCACAAGGACGACAACATGGCCTGCTTTGCCTGCCATACCAGCTGGACCACCAGCTGCGGCGGCTGCCACCTGCCGATCGAGGCGAACTGGAAGACCAAGACCCACAAATACGAGGAGCAGGAAACCCGCAACTTCGCGACCTACAACCCACAGGTCGCACGCGATGAGATCTTCCAGCTCGGCCGTCACCAGACCACGAAGGGCGGCATCATCACGCCGATCCGTTCAAGTTCGGCGCTGATCCTGACCAGCACCAACATCAACCGCGAGCGCATCTATGTGCAGCAACCGCCGATTTCTGCGTCGGGCTTCTCGTCCCAGGCCTTTGCGCCGCACTTCCCGCACACGGTGCGCACCCAGGAAACCAAGACCTGCACCGATTGCCATGTGAGCGACGAGGACGACAACAACGCCATCCTGGCGCAGCTGACCCTGCAGGGCACCAACTTCATCAACTTCGTCGGTATGCACGCCTTTTTCGGCCTGGATCGCGCTGTCGAAGCGGTGCGGGTGACCGAGTTTGGCGAACCGCAGGCGGTGTTTGGCTCCTATCTGCACCGCTATGCCTATCCCGATTTCTGGAAGCTGCATGTCGAACAGAACAAGCGCGAGCTGATCAACTGGACCCGCGGCCGCATCTTCGACAAGAAGCTTTCCGGCGAGACCAACCCGACCGAGGAAATCCGCAACATCACGCAAGGCGCCAGCGGCGAAGTGCGCTGCATCCAGAACCGCGGCGAATATCTCTATGTCGCCGAAGGCAAGGGTGGCTTTATCGCCTATGATATCGCCAATCTGTCGAACAAGGGTGTTTCCGAACGCATCGTCAAATCGCCGTTCTCGGCGCTGGGCCACGATGCGCAGGTGAAGACGGCCAACGCCACCTGCATGGCAATCGCCACCAACCAGCCGATCGCCGTGCCGCGCAACGACAAGATCGTGGGTGAGCAGGACGCTCGCGCCGCCGGCAAACCGCTGGCCGATCCGCTCGCTGGCTACAACCAGGAGCAGAGGATGCACGAGATCTACCGCTATGCGGTGGTGACCGATGCGGTTGAAGGCCTGGTGATGGTGGATGTCGACACGCTCACCGACGGCGAGCCACGCAACAACTTCCTGAAGCGCACGGTGCTGGCGGGCGGCAAGACAGCGTGGAATCCGGACGGCGTGCTGAACGGCGCCCGCCACATCACGCTGGCCGGCTACATGGCCTATATCACCACGCCGCGCGGCGTGGTGGTGGTGAACCTCGATAATCCCAAGGCACCCAAGCTTGCGGCTGCCCTGCCGTTGAACGACGCGCGGGCCAGTGCGGTGCAGTTCCGTTACCTGTGGGTGACGACGGCGGCAGGCCTGGAAGTGTTCGACATCGCCGATCTGTCGCGGCCGGTGCATCACCCCGAGGCAACGCTGCCGATTGCCGATGCGCGCAAATTCTACCTGGCCCGCACCTATGCTTATGTTGCTGCCAAGGGCGAAGGCCTGGTGATCGTCGACATCAAGAAGCCGCTGGCACCAAAGCTTTACCAGCGCTTCACAGCGGGCGGCACGCTCAACGATGCGGAGGATGTGGTGGTTGCCACCACCAACGCGACCCTGTTCGCCTATGTCGCCGACGGGAAGAACGGCGTGAAGGTGCTGCAACTGACCAGCCCAATCAGCCAGCCCAACTTCTATGGCTTCTCACCCAAGCCGATGCCGGAACTGATCAGCTTCGCCCGCACTGCCCGCCCGGCGCTGTCGGTGGCCAAGGGCCTGGACCGTGATCGGGCGGTGGACGAGACCGGCAGCCAGATCGCTATCCTCGGCCGCCTCGGCTCACGCCCGTTCAACCGGAAGGAAACGGAGCATTTCTTCATCGGTGAGAATGGCCAGCCCTATCGTGTGAACGACCGGGTGGACATGGGGGCCTGGTCACCGCTGCGCAAGTAATGCGGTGACCCGACCGTAATGCACCCGTCCTGCTGGCCTGCGCCAGCAGGACGGGTGCATTACGGCGCGACCAGCGGAAAATCCGGTTTCGGCGGCTGGAACAAGCCCATGAAGCGTTGCAGCACGGCCAGATCGCCCTTGATCGCCAGCTGCCCCGCCGCCATCAGCTCCGGCGCTTTCACTGCGCCGCCGATCAATCCGATCAGCGCCCGGCGTGGCACCACCAGCGTGGCCTGTGCCGGATCGGTGACACCCTTTTCGTGCAGCATAACGCCGTTCCCGATGGTGACGAGATGGCGTTCCTTGGCGTCGGGAATTTCGAACGCGATGGTCATGGGGGCGATGGCCCGCTCCGGCACCAGCCGAACGCTCATGCTGTCCAGCAGCATCGACACGGTCAGATTCGCAGCAATGCCGGCCGCGCTGGCTGGCTCTCTGGGCTTGATGCCCTGTTCCAGTTCCTGCGCACCAGTCAGATAGAAATTGCGCCACGGCGCGGCCTCGGCCCGCCACGCCAGCTGGCGATAAACGCCGGCCAGCGCCGCCTTGGCACCCGGTGTGTCGGGCGCGCCGCGCACCAGCGTGGAGAGCAGGGTTGCGGCCCAGCGGTCATCGCCCTTGGCAGCGGCCGCCTTGCCAGCGGCCAGCACCTTTTTCGGGCCGCCCATCTGCGCCACCAGGCGCGGCGCCAGATCGGCGCGTGGCAGTGGATCGAGCGTGGCCGGATCACCGTCGAATGCACCCAGATAGCGCTGATAGACGGCGCGGGCGTTGAATTTCAGGCTGCCGTAATTGGGCCGATTGAACCAGGCCTTGGCCAGTGGTTCGGGCAGTTTGATCGCCTCGCCGATTTCCACCGCGTTCAGGCCTGTATTCATCAGCCGCACGCTTTCATTGTGCACGAAGGCGTAGGCCTGCGCATGGCGCAGCAGATAGTCGCCGATATGGTCCTTGCCCCAGCGCGGCCAGAAATGGCTGGTGAACAGCACGTCCGCCTCGCCGCCCCAGCGCCGCCGCGCTTCCACCAGATAATCCGCCCAGCCCTTGGCATCGCGCACCAGCGCGCCGCGCGGCGTGAGCAGATTGTGCATCGATGCATTGGCATTTTCCGCCAGGCACAGGGCTTTCCATGCCGGCAGATAGAGGTTCATTTCTGCTGGCGCTTCGGTGTTGGGGGTGAGCTGGAACTGGATTTCCACCCCATCGACGATGCGGTTGCTGCTGGCCGGCGTAATACTGTCTGTCGGCGGGATCAGGCCGTAGGTGCCGGGCGTGTTGAACGACGACAGGCCGGAAGAGACATGGCCGGCGGGATTGTGCGGCAGGCTGGTGCCAAACATGTAGACAGCGCGGCGCAGCATGGCCGGGCCAGCGATGACATTTTCCGACACGGCATGTTCAAGGAAACCTTCGGGCGCGATGATCTGCACCTTGCCGGCGGCGACATCCGCCGGGTTCACCACGCCCAGCACGCCGCCGAAGTGATCGACATGGCTGTGGGTGTAGATGACCGCGACCACCGGCCGCTTGCCGAGCTTTTCGGTGACCAGCGCCATCGCGGCCTTGGCAGCTTCGGCACCGGTGAGCGGATCGACGATGATCCAGCCACTGTTGCCGCGGATCACGGTCATGTTGGCGAGATCAAGCCCGCGCACCTGCCAGATACCATCGGCCACCTGGAACAGGCCGTGTTTCGCCACCAGCGTCGCATTGCGCCACAGGCTGGGGTTCACCGTGGCCGGGGCCGGCCCTGTGAACTGGGCCTCATCGGCCAGATCGCGCAGCACGTCGCCCTTGGCATTGCGGATCTTGCCGTCGGGGATGGAGCCGAGAAAGCCGCGGCTGGCGAAATCGAAATCCTGTTCGTCGGCCCAATTGAGCGATGCTGCCAGCGCGGCATTATCGGCCTGCGCCTGTGGGCTGGCGGTTGGCGGTGCCTGCGCGGCGGCGGAGGCAAGAAGAAGGGCGATGAGGTGCGGTGTCATGGCTTCAGGCTAGGCCCGTGCCACGGCAGCCTCAACTGTGAATTCGCACAATCAGGCTTTGGCTCGCCGTGGCCAGCAAGGTTCCATCCTGCGCAAACAGGTGCACGCGGCCATGGGCAAAGCCGGCGTGGACGGCGTGGATGCGGATATCGGCCAGCACCCATTCGGTGGGCACGAAATTCATGTAGCGGATGGTGTTGTCGAGGCTGTTGCCGCCGGCGTTCGCCCCCATCGCGTTGCCGACGCCCGAAGGCAGGAAATCCGCCATCACCGCCAGCACCAGCCGATCAATGGAGAGATCGCGATTGACTGGCCGCACCCATAGCCGACCAATGCCATCGGTTGCCGGCGGTGCCTTGCCCCGCTCGCGACCGAAACTGCCGGCGGCCACGCGGCGCTCCCACTGGCTGTTCATGTCGTCGGGATCGCGCTGCCAGCGGATCGTCATTTCGGGGCAGTCTTCCGGCGGCGGCACGGCCGGCATGACGGCCCACTGGTGATGCGGGCTGTCTGGTCGGCTGCCGAGCGCGGCATTGACGGTGATGATTTCCTGATCGCCGGCACGGGTGATGACACGGGCCTGGCTGTTGTATTTGCCGGTCACCGGCACGATCACTTCCAGATCAAGCTCCGTCCCGGGCCTGGCGTAGCTGAGATATTGCGCCGCTGCCCATACCGTCGGGCGGCCAGTGTGCGCCTCCACGGCGGCTAGCGCACTGGCAAGGCCGACGCCGCCGAACATGAAAAGGCGATCGGGCGGGCCGACGCACAGATTCTTCGGCACGGTAAAGCGGTAGTGGCCGGGGCGATCGGTAGGTTCGACGGGGATGAAGGGGTGCAAGGCTCAACTCTCGATGAAGGCGCGGATGCGGGCGGTGAATTCCGGATCGGCGAAACGGGAAATCGGGGCGGGGGCGGTACCGGTTTCGGCGAGCAGCGCACTGGCGCGCGCTTTCAGGTCTTCCTCATTGGCGGCGACATGCAGGCCGGGGCGGATGCCGACATGCTTGGCAGTAGCCAGTTGGTGATCAGTGTTGTGTTCGCCCTGGGCCTGCAGGCGCGGCAGCATCAGGATCGGCTTGCCGGCCTCGATGGCGCTGATGATCGATCCCATGCCGCAGTGGGCGACGAACAGCGCACAGCCAGCAACGCGGGCCTGATAATCGGGCAGGGCCAGCTTGCGCACCCACTTGGCGTGGCGTGGCTCATAATCCCCCTTGCCGATCTGGATTTCGACCGGGATGCCCGGGTTGGCGGCGGCCCATTCGTCCATGGCGCGGGTCAGCCGGTCGAACGGCATCATCGAACCGACCGAAACGAACACGCCGCTCACAGCACGCTGCCCCAGTGTTCGACCTTGTCCGCGGCCAGGTGGGGCCACTGGGTCACGACCTGGCTGCACACGCGGCCTGCCTGTGCCCCACTGCCAGACAACACTTCGCTATTGGCGATACTGTCCACCCACAGGCACTTCACCCCGAACGGGCGTGCGAGTGCGCAGGCAATCAGGCCGGGCAGCGCGCCGGTGGTGATGATCACCTGTGGGCGGACCTTCAGCAGGATGGCGGCGATATCCAGTGTGGCGGCCGGAATACGCCACCAATCGGCGCGGGAGACATCGCGGAAGGTGAAGAAGGGCACATCGCCGACCAGCGCGCGCGACGTGGGATCAACCGTGGCGATGCTCACCGCGTGACCGTCCCAGGCCGGCGACAGGCGCATCAGTTGGATGAAATGCCCGCCGCCGGACGCAATGGCCAGCACACGCTTGCCCATGGCTCAGGCCGCCACCGGCATCATCGCGTCCATCGCCAGCGAGTAGCTGCGCTTCCTGTCCTCATGGCCGTGCAGGATGTTGACCAGCATCAGCTCGTCAGGCGCATACTCCTTGATCACTTGCTCAAGTCCGGCGCGCACCGTCTCCGGGCTGCCGGCGACGACACGGCGGCTGGCGAAGGCCTTTGCCACGTCCGGCCGGTCCGCCAACCAGGCCAGCGCCACGTCAGGCGGTGGCACGGAGATGGATTTGCCCATCAACAGGTGCGCGAACATCATGCGGGCCGGGGCGGCGAGGCGCAGGGCGGCTTCGTCCGTCTCTGCACACACGGTCCACACTGCCACCATCAGGCGCGGCTTGTCGCCGGGGTGACGGGGGATGAAACGGTCACGATATTGCTCGGCCAGTTCGCCCAGCCGCGGCGCGATGAAATCGGCGAGGCAATAGGGCAGGCCCAGATCGGCAGCAAAAGCGACACTGTCGGGCGAGGAGCCGAGCACCCAGGGTTCTGGCACATGCGGCCGGCCAGGCAGGGTGGCTGCATAGGCGTGGAAGGGGTGATCATCGGGCAGCGAGTCTTCGAAATAGCCGATCAGCTCGGCCAGCTGCTGCGGGAACTGGTTGGGCGCATATTGGCGGCGATCCTGCTGCAGGGCGACGGCCGTGCGCTGATCACTGCCCGGCGCGCGGCCCAGGCCCAGATCGATGCGGCCGGGATGCAGGCCAGAAAGCAGGCTGAACTGTTCCGCCACCTTCAGCGCCGAATAATGCGGCAGCATCACCCCGCCCGAACCAACGCGAATGCGTGACGTGGCATTGGCAACGGCGCCGATCAGGATTTCCGGCGCACTGCCGGCCAGCGCCTGGCTGGCATGATGTTCGGCCAGCCAGAAGCGCTGATAGCCCAGCGCCTCGCAGTGGCGGGCGAGATCAATGCTGTTGGCCAGCGCCTGCGCGGGGGTAACGCCTTCCGGGATCGGCGTCTGGTCAAGAACGGAAAGCAGGATCATCGCCACAGGCCCTTCTTCACCACCCGCGCCGGCAATTGCGCAAGGATGGCGCGGCGCTCGTCATCCCCCGCATGTGGCCAGCGGCTGATTTCGTCCATGCTGCGCTTGCAGCCTTCGCACCAACCGGTCTGCCGGTCGATGCGGCAGACGTTGGTGCAAGGCGACGCGACACTGCGCAGCTCGCTCATGACCGCAGCTTTCGTGCGGCTTTCAGCAGGTGATAGAGCAGCAGGCCCGTCGGCCCGGCGAGGAAGGTGAGCGCCAGACAGGGCAGCAGCAGCCAGTGTGGCAGCGCCCTAGACTGGGCGTTGTCTTCGGCTTCCCAACTGCCCACCCACAGATCGAACACCAGATAATGCACCCAGCCGGCCAACAGCGCCTGCGGGGAAGACAGCAGCAGCCGCACCCCTTCCAGCGTGTCGAAGCCAGCGCCGGGCGGCGGGCCTTCACCCGCAAGGCCCGTCGCCAGCAGCGTGACATACAAGCCCGACAGCAGCACCGCGATCACCCGCGCCAGCAACACCAGCTTTGCCCGGGCCAGCGGCGCGCAGGCCAGCGCCAGCCAGCCGGGCAACACGGCGGCGCTGGCGATACTGAACAGGCTTTCGGGCGTCATCGCGGCGCACAATGGTGGCGGGCGCGGTGATGGTCAAGCGAGCGGCGCTGTGGCAGCATCTGGCAAAACTGGGGAGGACTGACAATGAAGCAGGTGATTGGGCTGGCTGTGGTGGCCGTGGCGCTGGTGGCCGCCGCGCCGGCGGACGTGCTGAACGCGCCGGGCCGGCCCGACGCCATGGTGGCGCTGGATGCAGGCCGCAAACCGGCCGAGGTGCTTGCGCAGAGTCTGATCAAGCCGGGCGCGCGGGTGATGGATGTGATGGCCGGCCAGGGCTATTACACCGAGCTCTTGGCGCGCCATGTTGGCCCCAAAGGCCGGGTGATCGCCATCGAGCCGGTGAACTACATGGAGGATCCCAAGACAGCGGAGGCCTGGGCCGCATTGCAGAAGCGCAACAGGAACGTGGATCTGGTTGTGGGCGCGCCGGGCGAAGCCGCCATGCCGGACAGGCTCGATGCCGCCTTCTATCACCTGACCTATCATGATCTTTATTGGCAGAGCGAAAAGTTCAAATATCCGCGCACCGATGTCGATGCCTACAACGCCCGCCTGTTCGCCGCGCTTAAACCCGGCGGCGTGGTGCTGATCATCGATCATTATGGTGTGCCCGGCATGGACAGCCGCGCCCAGGCCGACAAGACCCACCGCATCGACGCCGACGTGGTGAAGGCCGACATGGCCCGCGCGGGCTTCCGCTTTGCCGGCAGTGTGCCGATCCTGGAAATGGCGGGCGATGATCCCGCCAAGCTGGTGTTTGATCCCAACCTGCGCGGCAAGACCAACCGCTTCTACTATCGCTTCGTGAAACCCTGACCGGATGGCCTTGAGCCCATGGCTCTGAGCAGTGACAGCGATATCGAACGCCTGGCGCTGGCGATGATCGCCTGCACCTTGCCCAAGGCGGAATGGACCCATGAAGGCCATTTCGCCGCCGCGTTGTGGCTGCTGCGGCACCGGGCGCATTTGGCGACGCCCGATGCAATGCGCGGGCTGATCTTGCGCTACAACGATGCCACCAACACGCCGAACACGGACGCCAGCGGCTATCATCACAGTATCACCATCGCCTCCCTGCGAGCGGCGGCGTATCAACTGGGTCGCCAAGCGCCCGATCATCCGCTGCACGAAGTGCTGGCAGCGCTGATGTCATCGCCGCAGGGCCGATCAGACTGGTTGCTGGCGCACTGGCGGCGGGAAACGCTCTTCAGCGTTGCCGCCCGGAAGGACTGGGTGCCGCCTGACCTGGCACCGCTGTCGTTCTAGCACTGCCAAAAACGAAAGCGGGTGCAGGGGCTCAGCCCCTGCCCGCCGGAGGCCTCTTTTCCCTTCAGGACGCCGGCAGCGCCGCCGTTACCTCGATCTCGATCTTCATCGCCGGATCGAGCAGGTCGGCGAAGATTACCGTGCTTGCCGGCGGGTGAGCGCCGAAGGCGGCACCCAGTTGCGGCCAGCAGGGTTCGAAATCAGCGCGGTCGGCCAGATAATAGGTCACGCGCACGACGTGGGCGAAATCCGTGCCCGCCGTTGCCAGCGCGCGGCCGATGATGGTGAGGGCGTTGGCGCACTGGCTTTCGACGTCGACCGGCAATTCCCCCGTGTCCGGATTGCGGCCGACGGTACCTGAAACGAACACGAAGGGCGGCGCGACCACGGCGCGGCAGTAACCGACCAGCGCCTCCCACGGCGCCCCACTGGCAATCCGGCTGATGGTCATGTCAGTTGCGGGAACGACCGCCGCCGCCGCTGCGCACGCTGGCCAGGGTGGCGCTGTTGACGCCGGCATCGCCCAGCGCGGTGATGGCGCTCGCCACGTCCACCGCCTGCACGGCACGGGTGGGCTGTTCGACAGCGCCGTCCATGGCGACGACCTCGCCGGCCAGGCTATCCATCACGGCATCGGGCAGATCATCGGGCTCGGCAAAGCGGCTGGCCACGGTGAAGGGCAGCCCGCGCTGGCGCGATTCCAGCACATCGAAACCGATGTTGAGCAGTTCCTGCATGTTGTTGTCACGCCCCAGCCGGCTGGGGCCGCCCAGCACCACGGCGATCAGGCGGCGTTCCCCGCGCACGGCCGAAGCCGCCAGCGTGAAGCCGGCGGCGTTGGTGAAACCGGTCTTGATGCCGTCAACGCCGGGCATGGTGCGCAGCAGATGGTTGTGATTGGCCACCGCCATGCCGCGATATTGGTAATGTGCCTTGGAAAACAGCGGATACTGGGTGGGAAAATCGCGCAGCATGGCGCGCGACAGCACGGCGATATCGCGCGCTGTCGTGGTGTGATCGGCGTGGGGCAGGCCCGATGCGTTGTAGAAACGCGTGTTCATCATGCCGAGCCGCCGGGCCGTCGCCGTCATCCGCTCGGCAAAAGCGGCTTCGCTGCTGCTGATATGTTCGGCCAGAGCGACCGAAATATCATTGGCGCTCTTGGTGGCGATCACGCCGAAGGCATCGCGCACGCTGATCGTAGCGCCAACGCGCAGGCCCAGTTTCGACGGCGCCTGATTGAAGGCGCGGCGCGAGATGCGGAGTTCATCGTCCAGCTTCAGCCGGCCGGCGGCCACTTCCTCGAACGCAACATAGAGCGTCATCACCTTGGTGATGGAGGCCGGATAGCGGATTTCGTCGGCACGGCGGGCATACAGAACTTCGCCGGTGCTGTTGTCGATCAGGATGGCGGCATAGCGCGGCGCGGAATAAAGGCTGGCTGCAAAGGCAGATGGCGCCGCAAGCGCCAAAAGAGTCAGAAGTGTTCGTGCCAGAGCCTTGATCAGCAAAGCGATATTCCCTCTCCTGCCCGTAAGGAAGATTAACCTGATTGGCACAGGCATGGGAAGGGGCGAATGACGGTGGCGCAGCGACGCAGCCCCGGCCTGTCTCCCGATTGCAACAGATGGGCGCTGCCCTTGCCCTTTGGTGCTGCCCGTGCGATGCGCCGCGCGCCCAAACGTTGCCGGCGACACAGTTGATGAACGCACCATTTTCCCTGTCGAAGAACCCGGTCAGGAACCGCCGCACCTTTGCGATCATTTCGCACCCGGATGCCGGCAAGACCACGCTGACCGAGAAATTGCTGCTGTTCGGCGGCGCCATCCATGCCGCCGGCGAAGTGCGCGCCCGCGGCCAGAACCGCCGAGCGCGGTCGGACTGGATGAAGATCGAGCAGGCGCGCGGCATCTCTGTCACGTCGAGCGTGATGACGTTCGAGCGGGGTGGCGTCACCTTCAACCTGCTCGACACGCCGGGCCACGAGGATTTTTCCGAAGACACGTATCGCACGCTCACCGCTGTCGACAGCGCGGTGATGGTGATCGATGCGGCCAAGGGCATCGAGGCGCAGACGCGCAAGTTGTTCGAGGTCTGCCGCCTGCGCGACGTGCCGATCATCACCTTCATCAACAAGGTGGACCGCGAAGGCCGCGACCCGTTCGATCTGCTCGATGAAGTGGCTGACATGCTGGCGCTGGACGTGGCGCCGATGAACTGGCCGGCCGGCATGGGCGGTGAGTTCGAGGGCATTTACGATCTGAAGCGCCGCCGCTTCCACAAGCCAGACGGCACTGCCACCGGGCTTGCCGGCGAGGTGGTGCAGGTGGACGGCCTGGATGACCCGCGCATCGACGAACTGGCTGGGCCGATGGCGGGCCGCCTGCGCGAACAGGCCGAGCTGGCTGAGGGCGGCTATTCTGATCTCGATATCGAGAAATATCGCGCCGGCGCGCTCACCCCGGTGATCTTCGGTTCGGCGCTGAAGGATTTCGGCGTGGTTGATCTGATCGACGCGATTGCGGCCATGGCACCAAGCCCGCGCCCGCAACCGGCGCTGCCGGCGGCGGTGGACCCGGATGGCACCCAGGTTTCCGGCTTCGTGTTCAAGGTGCAGGCCAACATGAACCCGCAGCACCGCGACCGCATCGCCTTCCTGCGGCTGGCCAGCGGCCGCTTCCGGCGCGGCATGAAGCTGAAGCAGATGGCCACCGGCAAGATGATCGCCATCAACTCGCCGATCTTCTTTTTCGCGCAGGACCGCGAAATTGCCGATGAGGCTTACCCCGGCGACATTATCGGCATCCCCAACCACGGCGTGCTGCGGGTGGGCGACAGCCTGGTGGAGAAGGATGATGTCACCTTCACCGGCATTCCCAATTTCGCCCCGGAAATCCTGCGCCGCGTGCGGCTGGATGATCCGACCAAATCGAAACAGCTGAAAACCGCGCTCACCGACATGGCGGAAGAGGGCGTGACGCAATTGTTCAAGCCAGCGATCGGCAGCCAGTGGATTGTCGGCGTGGTTGGCCAACTGCAGCTGGAAGTGCTGATTTCGCGCCTCGACGCCGAGTATCGGGTGGCGGCCAGTTTCGAGCCAAGCCCGTACGAAACCGCGCGCTGGATTTCTGGCACGCCTGCGGCCATGAAGGCATTCGTGGATGAACATCGCAGCGCCATGGCCGAAGATCGCGACGGCGCCCCGGTGTTCCTGGCGCGGGACAATTGGGAATTGAACTTCGTGACCGGCCGCTTTCCGGACATCAAATTCTCCGCCACGCGGGAACGCGCCTGATGGCCGGCATTGCCGTCCGTCTTGGTACACTGTGGGGGCAGGTGCGCCCGTATCGCTGGTGGATCGCGGGCGGCATCGTTGGCCTGTTCGCGCTGCTGTTTACCTGGCTGGTCGCCACCGCGCCGCTGGGCCGCGCGCTGGAGCCGGCCAAGCAGCCCAGCCTGATCATCACCGACATGAACGGCAAACCGATCGCGCGCCGCGGCGATTACAAGGAAGAGCCGGTGAAGATCGCTCAGTTGCCCGCTCACGTGCCGGCGGCCTTCATCGCCATCGAGGATCGCCGTTTCAAGGACCATATGGGCGTTGATCCCATCGGCATTTTTCGGGCGCTGGTCACCAACGCGCAGGCCGGCGGCGTGCGCCAGGGCGGATCGACACTCACCCAGCAATTGGCGAAAACCAGCTTCCTGTCGTCGGAACGGTCGATCAAGCGCAAGCTGCAGGAGATCATCATCGCGCTGTATCTGGAGGCGCGGCTGAGCAAGGACGAGATCCTGCAGAATTATCTCAGCTCGGTCTATTTCGGCGATGGCGCCTATGGCATCCGCGCGGCGGCACGCACCTATTTCGACAAGGCACCCGAACAGCTGACGCTGGGTGAAGCGGCCTTGCTGGCGGGCCTGGTGCAGGCGCCGTCGCGGCTGGCGCCATCGCGCCACCTCAAACAGGCCAACGAACGCGCTGCGCAGGTGCTGGCGGCGATGGTGGATACCGGTGCGATCACCGCGGCGCAGGCCAAGGCGGCGCGCCCGGCCACCTATCGCCCCGGCCGCAAGAACCTGCCCACCGGCAGCTATTTTGCCGATTGGGTGCTGCCGCAGGCGCGCGAAGCGACCGAGGCAGATTATGGCGAGATTGTCGTCAAGACGACGCTCGATCCCAAGTTGCAGAAGTTCGCAGAGGATATCATCAAGGATGGGCTGGCGCGGGCCGGCGGCCTGAATGTGAGCCAGGCGGCGCTGGTGGCCATGCGGCTGGATGGCCGCGTGGTCGCCATGGTCGGCGGCACCGATTACAAAGCCAGCAGCTTCAACCGCGCAACCCAGGCGCAGCGCCAACCGGGTTCCTCGTTCAAGCTGTTTGTCTATCTGGCGGCGCTGGAAGCCGGCAAGAAGCCGGGCGACACCATTGTCGATGAACCCATCGAACTGTGCGAACCGGGCCAGCAGCCGGGCGAATGCTATGCGCCCAAGAATGACGATCTGCGCTTTCGCGGCACCATCAGCCTCGCCACCGCCTTTGCCGCCAGTTCCAACATCGCGGCGGTGAAGCTGGCGCAGGAGGTGGGCGTTTCTGCCGTGGCCAAGCAGGTGAAGAAACTGGGCATCGAAGGCGGCGTGAGCATCTATCCGGCGATGGCGCTGGGCACGACCCCGATTCCGCTGATCGACATGACGCGCGCCTTTGCCGCCGTGGCGTCGGGCAAGACGCCGGTGAAGGCCACCGGCCTGTGGCGGGCTGACCCTTGGCCGGAAAAAGTGACGCCGCCGGAAGAGACCAAGGCCAGCTGGCCGGTGCGCGCCGACATGATGCAGCTGCTCTCATCGGTGGTGCGCAACGGCACCGGCAATGCGGCGCGCCTGCCGATGCCGGCCTGGGGCAAGACCGGCACCACGCAGAATCACCGCGATGCGCTGTTCATCGGCTTTGCCGGCGATCTGGTCGTGGGCATCTGGGTGGGCAATGACGACAATTCACCGATGGCGGCCAGCATCGTGGGTGGCGGGCTGCCGGCGCGCATGTGGAAAGGCTTTATGCAACGCGCACTGCAAGCCGAAGGCCGGCTCGAGGTGGAGGCGGAAGTCGCCCCGGTGGAAGTCGATATGGAGGCGCTGGCCGCCGACATGGCAGGCATGACCGTCGATCTGAACGGGGAACCCAACAACCCGCCAGCGATCATCGACATTCCTGACGAGAGCGTGACCGCGCCGCCACCGCCGCCGGAACCGCCGCAGGGCGCGCCTCAATCCTTGTAAAGTTTGTCCAGGCGTTCGCCATAGACCTGTTTCAGCACATGGCGGCGGATCTTGAGTGACGGGGTCAGCTGTTGGTTGTCGGTGCTGAACGCCTCATCGGCGATGATCACGCGGCGCACCTTCTCGATCACGCTCAACTTCTGGTTCACCCGGTCCACCGCGGCCTGCAGGGTGCGGACATATTCCGGCTCGTCCTTCAATTTGTGCAGATCGGCCGGCAACCCCTTGTCGCGGGCAAAGGCCAGCGCCCATTCGGCTTCCGGCACCACCACGCCCACCAGATAGGGCCGGCGGTCACCATAGACCATGGCCTGGGCGATCTCGTCCTGCAGGGTGAGCATGCCTTCGACGCGCTGCGGCGCGACATTGTCGCCCTTGTCGTTGACGATGATATCCTTCTTGCGATCGGTAATCACCAGATGGCCATCCTTGTCGAGATGGCCGATGTCGCCAGTGTAGAGCCAGCCGTCCTTCAGCGCTTTGTGGCTCTCGGCGTCGTTCATCCAGTAACCGTCCATCACCAGTTCGCCGCGCACGAGAATCTCGCCATCGCTGGCGATCTTCACCTCGACCTGGTCGAGCGGCGGGCCGACCGTGTGCATCTTCAGCTTGGCGCGCGGGCGGTTGCAGCTGACGACCGGGCCGGATTCGGTCTGGCCATAGCCTTGCAGGATCGGGATGCCGATGGCGGTGAAAAAGATGCCGACTTCGGGATTCAAGGGCGCGCCGCCGGCCACCATCGCCCGTAGCCTGCCACCGAATTTGGCGCGGATGGATTTGCGGATGGTGCGTTCCAGGGCCTGATCGATCAGCTTTTCGGCGAGGTTCAGGCTTTCGCCACGGGCTTCCTTGCGGGCGATCGCCAGCGCCTGATTGAGCAGGGTGATCGCCAGCCCGCCCTGCTTCTCGATCTGCTTGGCGATGCGCATGCGCAGCACTTCAAACAGGCGCGGCACCACCACCATGAAGGTGGGTCGCACTTCCTCGATGTTGCTCGCCAACTTCTCCAGCCCTTCGGCATAGGCGATCTGGCCGCCCATCCCGATCGGCATATATTGCCCGGCGGTGTGTTCGTAACTGTGACTGAGCGGCAGGAACGACAGGAACAACTCGCCGGGTACGTCGCCGGGGAAGAAATCCTGTTCGATCACCGTGATGGCGCCGGCAATGTTGCGCATGATCGCGCCATGATGCTGGCGCACGCCGCGCGGCAGACCGCCGGTGCCGCTGGTGTAGATGATGCAGGCCAGATCCTCGCGCTTCATGATGGCGCGCGCCTTGAGGGCAGCGCGGTCTTCGTCCAGCGTGGGCGCGCGGCCCGCGATCAATTTGCTCCAGTCGTGGATGGCCAGGCCCTGCACGTCCTGCACCGGTTCCAGCGCAATGATGGTGCGGCAATTGTCGGTGGCCATGGCAGCAGGCAGCAGCGCCTTGGCCAGCTTCGGGCCCGATACCAGCGCCGCTTTTGCGCCGCTGTTGGTCAGGATATGGGTGTGATCGGCTTCAGTGTTGGTGATGTAGGCCGGCACGGTGATGGCGCCAGCGGCCATCACGGCGAGATCGGCCAGGCACCATTCCGGGCGGTTTTCCGAAACCAGCACCACCCGGTCACCCCGGCTGATGCCGGCAGCGATCAGTGCGGCCGACAGGCTTGCGACGATATCGCGGGCTTCGCCCCAACTGATCGTGCGCCACTCGCCGCCAACCTTGGCGACCAGGAAGGGCGCGGCCGGTTGTTCATCGGCCCGATCAAGAAACAGCGTGACCAGATTGGGCGCGGCATCGATGCGCGCGGCAATGGCGGCAGGCCGCAACGGCGGCAATTTCGGTAACATCGTCCTCTCCCAAAGACTTGTCTGTGGGGCGTTGGCCGCCCGCTGTTCTTGTCGTCAATAACCGGCCGGCCGGCCTTCGCCACGGGCATCAGCACCGCCGCGCCAGCCACCCGCCACGCGTTGCACCCCGTTCAACTTCAACGGAAGCGCGGTCGCCACCGGCTTGTGGCCCATGGCAGTGAAGGCCGGAATCATGGTTTCGAGCATGGTGCCCTTCTCCACCGCAAAGCGGTCACCGATGGCGATCAGCTGTGGCAGCGCGATGGCCTCTTCCACTGGCAGCCCCCAATCGAGCACGCCGATGATGGCCTTGGTTACCTGCGCAATGATGGTCACGCCGCCGGCCGCACCGATGGCCAGGATCGGTTTTCCGCTCGCATCGTAAACGATGGTGGGCGACATCGCCGAGCGCGGCCGCTTGCCGGGCTGCACATGGTTGGCGGTGAGCTTGCCCTGGTCTTCCGGGGCGAAATTGAAATCGGTCAGCTCGTTGTTGAGCACGAAGCCTTCGGCCACCAGGCCGGAACCGAACGTCTTTTCCACCGTGCTGGTCCAGGTGGTGATGTTGCCGGCGCTGTCGGCCACGGCGAAATTGGTGGTGCCAGCCACTTCATTGTCAGCCGCGTTCACCCGCGCGGTCGGCGCGCCGGCCGGCATCCCGGCTTCGGCCTTGGCCATGCGGTCACCCGCATTGATCAGGGCGGAACGCGCGCCAAGATAAGCCGGATCGGCCAGGCCCTTGGTCGGCACCGCCACGAAGCCCGGATCGCCAATCCA
>JAIXQM010000134.1 GCA_027485735.1 Sphingomonadales bacterium
CCGTGCCGATGAAGCCTGGATTGCCGCCACGGGTGACAAGGGCATGCTGCGCTATGGCTATTATCCCCACAATGTCCATTTCATCGTCACCTCGGCCCTGATGGCCGGCGACATGGCGACGGTGCGGGCGCAGGCCAGCCGGCTCGCCGGGATGATGGATGCCGAAACCTCGGCCAGGCTGGGCACGGTGCAGGCGGTGGATGCCGCGCCCTATCAGGCCATGGCAATGATTGGCACCCCGGCGGACATAGTGGCGATGCCGGCTCCCGATGCGCGGCTGCCGCTGCCGGCGGCCATGCGCCATTTCGCCCGCGCCACCGCCCGCGCGGCTCAGGGCGACAAGGCCGCGTTTGACACGGAACGCGCTGCGCTGATGGCGCTGAAGCAACATCCGGGCGCTGTCACGCTCACCCAGCAAGGCCTGCCCATGGCTGCCATTGTCGATGTGGCCGATCATGTTGTGCAAGGCCGTTGGGCGATGGCGCGCCGGCAATATGCACAAGCTGCCACATATTTCCGTGCCGCCGCTGCCATCGAAGCCACCATTCCCTATATGGAGCCAAGTTACTGGCATTACCCGGTGAACCAGTCGCTGGGCGCGGCGCGGCTGCTGGCGGGCGATGCCGCCGGCGCGTCGGAGGCTTTCCGGGCGGCGCTGGCGCAGACACCGCGCAACGGCTGGGCGCTTTATGGCCTGGCCCGCAGCGAAGCAGCCGCCGGGCACAAGGCGGAGGCTGCCGCGGCTGCACAGGCTTTCCGCCGCGCCTGGGCCGGCGATCCGAAGTGGCTGAAGCTGGAGCGGCTTTGATCGTTCGGCGCGGTCATTGCTGCCACGCAAGCCAACGGCCGGCGCCATAATCGGGCGTTGGTAATTGTCGGCAGGGATGATACCCTCCGTACAGGGTCGCCCAGGATCAGTCGATTGACTTGATCCACCGAAGGTGGGGATGCGACCATGGCAAGACCGACACTCACAATCATTCGCCGCGAAATCACGAACCGCAACTTGCGGTGGGAAGCGCGTGCGTTGCCAGCCGATTTCAAGCCGCGCGGGCTGGGCTATGAACCGGCCAGCCCGCAGGCCACGCAGGCCGCGCTCGCCAACGCCCAGCGGCTGATGCTCACCCGGATGCCGGCCATCTTTGCGGCCGACCGGATGCGCCAGCTGGACAATATCCCCACCGCGAGCACCACCAGGCCGCGCAGCCGCACCCGATCTGCGGCGCTGTCATCCCCGCCATCGAACCGCCCGCGCAAATTCGATTGGCGCGATCGCGGCGTGGTGGGCCCGGTGACTGACCAGATGTTCTGTGGCAGCTGCGTGTCGTTTGCGGCCTGCGGGCTGATCGCCACCCAAGCCGCCATCGAACAGGCCATCACCGCGCCTGATCTTTCCGAAGCGGATTCGCACTTCAACAGCAGCCATGGCGCCAATTGCGGCGGCTGGAACAACAATGATTGCCTGCAGCAGGCCAAAACGCGCGGCATCGTTGGTGAAACCGATCTGCCCTATATGTCGGCCTTCGACAGCCCACCCGTCGATCTGCCCGGCGATGATCTGTGGCGGGCCTATGTGCGCGCCATCGCCGATCGCAACCGCCTGATCTGGAAGATCACCGAAATCACGGCGTGGACCGGTGACGCCCGCAAGACCTATATCGCCAACGTCGGCCCGCTGATCTGCGGCTATACCGTCTATGAGGATTTCGACAGCTACAACGGCGGCGTCTACAGCCACGCTACCGGCGATGTGCGCGGGGGCCATGCCGTGATGGTGGTTGGCTATGACGATGATGATGGCTGCTGGATCTGCCGCAACAGCTGGGGCACCGGCTTTGGCGGCGCCGCGCGCGCCGATGGCACCGGGGCCGGCTATTTCAAGATCGCCTATGGGGACAGCAACATCGACAACGAAGCCTTTTATGGCTGCCAGGGCGCCATCCCGCCGGCCAGCAGCAAATGGCGCGGCTGGTGGACGGTGGCCAACGGCGTTGCAACCGCAGACACATCGGTGTTCGCCGTCTCGCGCAGCCGCGATCATCTCGATATCACCGTGGCCGGCACCGATCGCGGCATCTACACGGCGGCGTGGCAGCCGGCCTTTACCGATGGCTGGCGTGGCTGGTGGCGCATCCAGGGCGGTGTGGCTGCACCCGATTCCAGCATCACGTTGGTCTCGCGCAGCAGCAACAAGCTGGATGCCTTCTGCGTGGGCAGCGATCGCGGCATCTACACCGCCGCCTGGGAACCGGCCTTCACCGATGGCTGGCGCGGCTGGTGGCGGGTGCAGGGTGGGGTGGCGGCACCGGGCACCGATGTCCACGCCGTGTGCCGCAGTGCCGACAAGCTCGACATTTTCTGCGTGGGCAGCGATCGCGGCATCTACACGGCGGCATGGCAGCCCGGCGATACCAGCTGGCGCGGCTGGTGGCGGGTGCAGGGTGGGGTTGCCGCACCCAACACCAGCGTCACCGCCGTCAGCCGGCGCAAGGATCATCTCGATATCTTCTGCGTCGGCACCGATCAGCGCATCTATACGGCGGCTTGGAAGCCCGGGGATACCAGCTGGCGCGGCTGGTGGCCGGTGGCCGGCGGCGTGGCCGCGCCCGGCACCAGCGTGTTCGGCGTGTCGCGCGGGCTCGACAAGCTGGACATCTTCTGTATCGGCACCGACATGCAGGTCTATACGGCCGCCTGGCAGGCGGGCGACACCAATTGGCGCGGCTGGTGGCCGGTGGGGCATTTCAAGGCCGCGCCCAACAGCAGCGTGTTTGCGGTGTCGCGTTCGGCTGATCGGCTGGATATCTTTGCCGTCGGGCAGGATGGCGGCATCTATTCTGCCGCCTGGTCGCCGGGCATGCAGAAATGGCGCGGCTGGTGGCGCATCCTTGATGGCGTGGCGGCACCCGGCACGATGGTGACGGCGGCCGTGCGGGCGCCCGATTTCCTCGATATCTTCTGCGTGGGCAGCGATCGGCGGGTGTATACTGCGGCCTGGCGACCCTGATGGTGCCGGTCGTCATCGAAGGCCAGGCCGGTGCCGCGATCGTGCTGCCGCTGCCGCGCGGGCCGGCCACCGGCCATGAATGGCGGCTCACCCTGCCGGCGGGCGTGCAGCAGATCGCCGATAGCACGCCGGCCACCGCGCCGGGCCAGCTGGGCGATCCGGCCGGCGGCCAGGTTCAGGTGAAGGCCTTGGCCGGCCGCTATCGCATCACCGCCCGGCTGGCACGGCCGTGGGCGCCCGATCAGCCGGTGAAGACCGTGGAGATCGATCTCGTGGTGCGCTGAGCAGGCGGCAGGCCAGCCCGGTCAGCTCAGCCCTTCGATCCGGCCTTGCGCATCGAGGTGGATGCCGATGGCCGACGGCAGCTTTGGCAGGCCGGGCATGGTGGCGATTTCGCCGGCCAGCGCGACGATGAAGCCGGCGCCGGCGGCCAGCCGCAGTTCGCGGATGGGCAGGTCGTGCCCGAATACCGCGCCGCGCACCTTCTCGTCTGCGGTAAAGCTGTAGGGCGTCTTGGCGAGGCACACCGGCAGATTGGCCAGGCCTTCGTGGCGCAGCGCGGCCAGCTGCTTCTGCGCGGCCGGCGAAAGGGTGACCTGGGCGGCACGGTGGATGCGGGTGGCCACGATGGTGAGCGCGTCATACACGTCGGTGCCGGTGGCATAGAGCGGGGTGAAGGCGGCGTGAGGATCGGCATTGGCGTCGGCGAGGGCGGCGACGCTGCGGGCCAATTCCTCCGCGCCGGTCGGGCCGTCGGCCCAGTGGCTGCACAGATGGGCGGCGACGCCCAGCACGTCGCGGCAGTGGGCGAGCACCTGTTGCTGCTCTTCTGGCCGATCGTTGCTGAAGGCGTTGATGGCCACGGCGACGGGCAGGCCAAGGCTTTGCAGATTCTCGACATGGCGGGCCAGCACTTCGAGGCCGCGATCAAGGGCGACCGCATCGGCGGTGCCCAAATCGGCCAGCGCCATGCCGCCATGATATTTGAGCGCGCGCACCGTCGCCACCACCACGGCCACGGCCGGGGCGAGACCGGCGGAGCGGCACTTGATATGGGCGAATTTCTCCGCCCCCAGATCGGCCCCGAAACCGGCTTCGGTTACGGCGAACTCGCCCAGCGCCAGCGCCGTGCGGGTGGCGATCACCGAATTGCAGCCATGGGCGATGTTGGCGAACGGCCCGCCATGGATGAGGGCAGGGGAGCCGTGGATCGACTGCACCAGATTGGGCTGCATGGCATCCAGCAGCAGCGCCGCCATGGCGCCGGCTGCGCCGATGTCACCGGCCGTCACCGGATTTCCGGCCATGTCTTTCGCCACCCGGATGCGGGCGAGGCGGGCCTGAAGATCGGCCACGTCGTCAGCCAGGCAAAGAATCGCCATTACTTCCGAAGCGACCGTGATGTCGAACCCGGTTTCGCGCAGCGGGTGGTTGCCGGTGCCCATGCCGGACACGATCTGGCGCAGCGCGCGGTCGTTCATGTCCAGCACGCGCCGCCAGGTGACCGTCCGTGGGTTGATAGTGGCGCCTGATGGCATTGGCGTTGCGAAATGCACCGCATTGTCGATCATCGCGGCGAGCAGATTATGGGCCGAGGTGATGGCGTGGAAATCGCCGGTGAAATGCAGGTTGATCTTCTCCATCGGCAGCACCTGCGCCTGGCCGCCGCCGGTGGCGCCGCCCTTGCGGCCGAACACGGGGCCCAGCGACGGCTCGCGCAGCGCGATCACCGCGCGGCGGCCGATGCGGTTGAGGGCATCGGCGAGACCCACCGTTGTGGTGGTTTTGCCTTCCCCCGCCGGCGTTGGATTGACGGCGGTCACCAGAATCAGCTTGCCGCCAGCCGCCGGAACACCGCCGCCAGCCGCCGGATCACGGCCGGCCACCGCCGGCAGCGCTTTGGCCGCAATTTTGGCAATAAAATGCCCGTGCGGTTCGATGTCGGTTTCCGCCAGCCCCAGCCCAGCCGCGATCGCCCGGATGGGGCGCAATGTCGCTGCCCGCGCAATTTCAATGTCCGTCGCCATGATTCCCCGCCATAAACACCGCGTTTTCACTCCGGCTACACGGTCGCGCGCGCGTCGGGAAGGAGCCATATGTTTGACGATGTGTCTGCCCTGACACTGGCCCGCTTCCAGTTCGCCTTCACTGTCTCGTTCCACTTCATCTTTCCGGCCTTCTCGATCGGGTTGGCCAGTTATCTTGCTGTTCTGGAAGGGCTTTGGCTGAAGACGGGCCGCGATGTCTATTTGCAGCTGTTCCATTATTGGCTGAAGATCTTTGCCATCGCCTTTGGCATGGGTGTCGTGTCGGGTATCGTCATGGCCTATCAGTTCGGATCAAACTGGTCGGCCTTTTCGGACAAGGCTGGCCCCGTCATTGGCCCGTTGATGGCCTATGAAGTGCTGTCCGCATTCTTCCTCGAATCCGGTTTTCTGGGCGTGATGCTGTTCGGGCTCGACCGGGTCGGCAAGAAACTCCATTTCATGGCCACCTGCCTGGTGGCCATTGGCACCACCATCTCGGCCTTCTGGATCATTGCGGTCAACAGCTGGATGCAGACGCCTCAAGGCTATGCCATTGCGCCAAATGGACAATTTTACGCAACAGACTGGTGGCTGGTGGTGTTCAACCCGTCCATGCCCTACCGCCTGTCGCACACGCTGCTCGGCGCTTACCTCACAACCGCGCTGGTCGTCGGCGCTGTCGGGGCCTGGCATTTGCTGAAGGATCGCAAGCTCGGCCGCGCCGCCCAGCCGGCCACGAAGATCATGTTTGCCATGGCGATGGGCATGGTGGCTGTCACGGCGCCGCTGCAGGTGCTGGCGGGTCACGAGCATGGCGTGAATACGCTACAGCACCAGCCTGCCAAGATCGCAGCCATGGAAGGCCATTATGAAAGCCACGATCGCGCTGCCCCGTTGATCTTGTTCGGTATTCCCGACGATGCCGCCCAGGTGATGCACTATAAGCTGGAGGTTCCGGTTCTGGGCAGCCTGGTGCTGCAGCATGATATCGAAGCGGCGACGATGGGCCTCGACAAGGTTGCCCCGGAAAACCGCGCCAAGGTTGCGTTTCCCTTCTACGCCTTCCGCGTGATGGTGGGGCTCGGTGTGTTGATGTTGCTGCTCGGCGGCTGGGCGGCGTTCAATGCTGCACGTGGCCGCCTGTTCGACAATGTCTGGCAACAGCGGCTGGCGCTGGGGTTGGGCCCGGCAGGGTTTGTTGCGGTACTGGCCGGCTGGATCACAACCGAAACCGGCAGGCAACCCTTTACGATCTTTGGCCTGCTGCGCACCGCCGAAAGCGCCTCGCCGCTGGCGGCGCCAGCCGTTGCCGCTTCGCTGATCGCCTTCATCATCGTCTATTTCTTCGTGTTCGGCGTTGGCACCTGGTTCATCATTAAGCTGATGGCCACCGAACCTACCCCGGGTGAACCCGAAGCGTCCGATGAAGAGGCCGTCGAAGTCGGCAGCCTGCCGCCCGAAGCGGCCGTCGGCCTGCAACCGGCGGAGTGAGCCGTGGCACCCGATCCCATTCTGACGCTTGTCTGGGCCGGTATAATCGGCGTGGCGATCTTCATCTATGTGGTTACCGACGGCTTTGATCTGGGCATCGGCATCCTGTTCCCCACGATGGCACCGGGGGCAGAGCGCGAGACGGCGATCGCTACCATCAAGCCGGTGTGGGACGCCAATCAGACCTGGCTGGTACTTGGCGGCGGTGGCGTGTTTGCGGCCTTTCCCTTGGCTTATGCGATATTGATGCCAGCGGTTTATGCGCCGCTGATCGCCATGCTGCTGGGCCTGATCTTCCGCGGTGTCGCCTTCAAATATCGGGCGCGCACTAGCCGCATCTGGCTGTGGGATTTCGCCTTCTTTGCCGGCTCCACACTGGCGGCCTTCGCGCAGGGGGTGATTCTGGGCGCCGTGCTGCAAGGCGTGAAAGTATCGGGCCGCAGCTATGCCGGCGGCTGGTGGGATTGGTTGTCGCCCTTCTCGCTGCTCACCGGCGCGTCGGTGGTGGCGGCCTATGCGCTGCTCGGCGCCTGCTGGCTGATCTGGCGTACGGAAGGGGCCGTGCAGGATCACGCCTATCGCATGGCCTGGCGCGGCGGTGCGGCCAGCATTGCGGCGATTGCCGCCGTTAGCCTGGCCACGCCCTTTCTCAGCCATGATTATTTCAGCCGCTGGTTTGAAACGCCGGGGATTTACTTCTCGGCGCCTGTGCCGATCCTGTTGGTCATCACCGGGCTGCTGTTCATCCGAGCGCTCAAGCGCCGGGCCGAAGTTGCCCCCTTTCTGCTGGCCGAACTGCTGTTCCTGCTGACCTTCATCGGGCTCGGCATCTCGATCTTCCCGTGGGCTGTGCCGGGGCAGGTGACAATCTGGCAGGCGGCCACCGCGGCCAACGCGCAAAGTTTCATGCTGGTAGGCGTTGGCCTGCTGCTGCCGGTGATCTTGGGTTACACGGCCTATGGCTACTGGCTGTTCCGCGGCAAGGTCGGGGCTGAAGGTTATGCCTGAACCTCAAGCCCCACTGCCGCGCCGTCTGGCCTGGTTCGTTGGCCTGTGGGCGGCCGGTGTTGGCGTGGTGGGCGCCGTCGGCCTGCTGCTCAGGACTTGGCTGCTGGGTTAGTTTAACCGCCAACCTTGGGCGCGATTGCCCCTGAACGAGCGGGTTGGATGACAAACCTGTCTCTGAATGGTTGCATTTCGCCTTGCGATATCCTTAACGAAACGTAAAATCTGTCGGTATCTGCGGCGCGAATCGCTCGTTCTGCAGACTGGCAGCCTAGTTCGGCCGTGGTAACGGCAGGTCGGGGGGGAGTGACAGCTTCGGCTGCCGGAGTCGTGTATCGAGGAGAGGCGTATGGTAGCAGGAACAACGGCCGTTACGGTCATCGTCGGGATCTTCATCTTCCTGTGCGTGTTCAATTTCCTGCCGGCCTGCGTGGCCTATGTGAACCGCCATCCTGATCGCCATCTGCTCGCCGCCCTCAACGTCATCTCGCTGTTTTCCTTCGCCCTGTGGATCGCGCTGATGGCCTGGGCAGCATCCGGCACCAGCAGCCATCCGATGATCCAGCGCTTTGTTGGCTCGCCGCAGCGCCGCCGCCGCCTTGTGGCCTCGGTTTCGGCGCTGGTGTTGGCCGGCTTTGCCACGACGGCGGTTTCGCTCAACCTCGCCTGATCCTGCGCTTTGCCAGCCAGCCGGCCGGGCGCCGTTCCAAACGGCGTACCACTATGGCATTGCTGCCTTGCACTCAGGAATGTCCCTGCTATAGGCGGGCGCTCGCGTCCCGGGTGCGGGCGTGGCGGAACTGGTAGACGCGCTGGATTTAGGTTCCAGTGTCGAAAGACGTGGGGGTTCGAGTCCCTTCGCCCGCACCAGCCTGCCGCTGCTTGTCCGGGTGACTTCACAAGAATTTCAAATTCAACTTGATGGGTTCTTCGATGCAGATTGCCGAAATCACCAACCTGGGCCTGCGCCGCGCTTATTCGCTGGTGATCCCGGCCGATGCCATCGCCGCGCGGCTGAACGCACGCCTGGCCGAAGTGGCCAAGACCATCAAGATGCCGGGCTTCCGTCCGGGCAAGGTGCCGGCCAACCTCGTCAAGAAAATGCACGGGGCGGCTCTGCGCGGTGAAGCGCTGCAGGCGGCTGTGAATGATGGTGTCAACAAGGTGATTGCCGATCACGGCCTGCGCCCGGCGACCCAGCCGCAGGTTGATGTGGATGGCGAACTGCCAGAAGAGGGCGATGCCCGCTTCACTGTCAGTCTGGAAATCCTGCCGACCATCGAGGATGTGAAGGCCGAAGATCTGGCGCTGGAAAAGCTGGTTGTGCCGGCTGACGAAGGTGCCATGGATGCCGCGATCGCCCGCCTCGCCGAATCGGCGCAGCGCACCGAACCCGCCCCGGCAAAGCACAAGGCCAAGACCGGTGACACTGTTGTCATCGATTTCGAAGGCAAGGTGGATGGCGTGCCGTTTGATGGCGGCAAGGGCGAAGGCATGCGGGTCAAGATCGGCTCGGGCCAGCTCATCCCTGGCTTTGAAGACCAGTTGATCGGCGCCAAAACGGGCGAACAGCGCACCCTGAAGGTGAGCTTCCCGGCCGATTACGGCGCCGCCAATCTGGCTGGCAAGCCGGCCGAATTTGACGTGACGGTGACGGGCGTTGAAGTGCCCGGCGAAACCAAGATCGATGATGAATTCGCCAAGGGCTTCGGTCTCGACAGCCTGGATGCGCTGAAGGAAATCCTGAAGGATCAGCTCGACGCCGAATTGGGCACGCTGTCGCGTACCTATCTCAAGCGCAAGCTGCTCGACACGTTGGCTGCCCGCCATGATTTTGACGTGCCGGAATCGATGGTCGATGCCGAGTTCGAACAGATCTGGCAGACGCTGGAAGGCGAAGCCGCCCGTGAAGCCGATCCGGAAGCTGCCCGCGCCGAGATCGAGGCCGAGCGCGAGGATTATCGCCGCATTGCTGTGCGCCGCGTGCGTCTGGGCCTGTTGCTGTCCGAAATCGGCCAGCGCAACGGTGTGACCGTTTCGCAGGCTGAAATGAACCGCCTGATCGGCCAGGAAGCCGCGCGCTATGCCCCGGCCGAGCAGCAGAAGGTCGTGAAGTTCTTCCAGGAAAACGCCATGGCCGCCATGCAGCTGCGCGCGCCGCTGTATGAAGACAAGGTGGTGGACTTCCTGATCGGCAAGGCTGAAATCATCGAACGTGCGGTCACTCGCGCCGAGCTGGAAGCTGCCATCGAGAGCGAAGACGAGACTCCGGGCGGCCACGTTCACGGCCCCGGCTGTGGCCATGATCACGATCATGATCATGCGCCGGCCAAGCCCAAGAAAGCTCCTGCAGCCAAGAAGGCCAAGGCAGCCGAGGAACCGGTGGTTGATGCCGAACCGGTGAAGAAGGCGCCCGCCAAGAAGGCTGCGGCCAAGAAGGCCGATGCCGAACCGGCCGTCGAAACCCCGGCTGAGGTTGCGCCCAAGCCAAAGAAGGCTAGCAAAAAAGCCGCCGAGTAATGCCGCAGCTGCGGCTGCTCGGGCCCGGTATGCTGCGATTCATCCTCGCAGCGATGGTGGTGGTTTCGCACCTCACCAGTCTGAATATCGGCCGGCCAGCCGTTCTGCTGTTCTTCGTGCTCAGCGGCTATTGGGTGTCGCGCCTGCTTGCCGGCTGGCAGGCCAGCGTGCCGGCCTTCTATGCCAGCCGTACCTTGCGGGTATGGCCTCTTTATGCAGTCGTCACCGTTCTGGCCTGGCTGCTCCACGCTCACGCTGAAGCGGTGCGCCCGGATAGCCTGTGGTCGGCGCTTACCCTGCTCGGGCTGGCGGCGCGCGCCGGTGACGTGATTGGCGTTTCCTGGTCGCTCGATATCGAGCTGCAATTCTATCTGGCCATTCCGTTGATCACGCTGGCCGCCCAGCGATTGCAACCGATCGCCTTGCTGGCACTGGCTATGGCCGCCTTTGGGTTGGGCATCGCGCTGTTTGCCGCGCGTGTGCCCACCTTGCTCTTCTATCTGCCGGCCTTCCTTGCCGGCTTTGCCTTCCATCGCCTGCGGTGGCAGCCCAGCGCGGGGCAGGTGCGCGCCAGCCTGATGGCAGCCGCGGCCTTCACTGCGGCCATGACCATGGTGCCTGCGTTGAGCGGGCTGTTGTTCAAGGCCGAATTCTCCGACAGCCTGGCGCAAAATCTGGGCCATATGGCGTGGATCCTGCTGCTGGCGCCGTTTGTGGCATGGAACATCAACCAGCCGTCTGACCGGTTTGATCGCTGGCTCGGCGATCTGTCGTACCCGCTCTATTTGGTGCACCTGCCGGTGGTGCGGCTGCTGGCCGAGGTGATGCCGGTGACAGGTGCTGGCGGTAAGCTAGTGGCCGTGGTTGCTGTTCTGGTGGTGAGCATCGCGCTGTTCATGGGCGTCGATCGCCCACTGGAAGCCCGCCGCCAGCGCCTGTGGCGCCGGACCAAGCCGGCCTGAACCCGTTGATCTGACAAGCGCCCACTGTGGTTCGGTGCCCGCTGCGTGCACCGGCCCGCGGCAGCCATAACGGCTCTGAAACGGTCGGCCAGGCGTCAATGTGGCGGCATTAGGCGGATCGCTTTCCTAAGGATCACATTACAACGACCGTTCTTGTGGTGACGCCGAGCCATTGGCGCACGGTGCAAGCGGGCTCCAGACCATGTGTCAGGCGATTTGGCTGAACAAATAGTTAAGAAAAACGTAATAGTGTTTGACAGAGGGTAAAGGTCAAGCCAATCTCACCTCCTCAGGCTGTGTAGTTGTGTCCACCGGAGCGAAGATCATGCCGTTGTCGACATTCCGTCTGGGTCCTGGCGCGGTACGCTTGCTGCTGGCGGCGGTTGTCGTGGTGTCACACCTGTCGGCGATCAACCTCGGCCGACCGGCGGTGATGATCTTTTTCATGATCAGCGGGTTCTGGGTGACGCGCGCCTGGCAGGAGTGGGCGGGCGGCGCCACGGGTTTCATGGCCAGCCGTTTCCTGCGCATCTATCCGCTGTTCCTGTTTGTGGCGCTGGCCAATGCCTTGTTGCTGTTCGTGGAAGGCGCCCACGTGCCGGAGGAGTTCGGCCTGGCGCTGCTGCTGCCTGGTCTGGCCAGCCGTGATGAAACGCTGCTTGGCGTGGCATGGTCGCTGGATATCGAGCTGCAATTCTACCTGGCGCTGCCATTGCTGGCCCCGCTGCTGATACACTTGCGGCGGGCCGAAGTGTGGCTGTTGGCGCTCATTGGCTGGGTGGTCGGCCTCGGCCTCATGTCGGCGGGTCTTGTCACCGCGCTGTTCTATCTGCCCGCGTTTGCTGGCGGTGCTTGGCTGGCGCAATCCCGCTGGAAGGCCACGGATGGCCAGGCGTTCGCCTCGGTTCTGCTGTTCATGGCAGCCGGAGCCGGGCTTGCCCTGCTGCCGCAAGCCCGCGAAGTGTTGCTCAAGAACGGCATCGAAACGCCCAACATGGCCGTGCAACTTGCCCATCTGGGTTGGTCTGTGCTGCTGCTGCCGGCCGTGGCATGGAGCGTGCACCAATATTCCAGCGCCCAGGATCGCTGGGCCGGTGATCTGTCGTTCAGCCTGTATCTCGTCCACACCCCGGTGATCACCGCCATGGCGGCGCTGATGCCAGCAGGCGGCCTGGCGCTGAAGCTGGCAATGCTGCTGATCTCCGCGGTGCTCGCCGTCGCCCTGCATCGCTGGGTCGATCTCCCGGCAGAGCTGTGGCGCCGGGCCCACTTTCGCAATCCGGTGCCGATTCCGCCTGCGGCAATCGCCTTTGCCCCCTTGAACTCAGGCCGCAAACGTCCGAACTAGTGGGAAAGGAGATTCCCATGTTCGATCCTGTTGCCGGTCTGGTTCCCATTGTTATCGAAAGCTCGAACCGCGGCGAACGCAGCTTCGATATCTACTCGCGGCTGCTGCGTGATCGCATCGTGTTCGTGAATGGCCAGGTGGAAGACCATATGGCCTCGGTGATCGTGGCCCAGCTGCTGTTCCTCGAATCGGAAAACCCGAAAAAAGATATCTACATGTATATCAACTCGCCGGGCGGGGTGATCACGTCCGGCATGGCGATTTACGATACCATGCAGTATATCCGGCCCAAGGTTGGCACGGTGTGCGTGGGCCAGGCCGCGTCGATGGGCAGCTTCCTGCTCGCCGCCGGTGAGCCGGGCATGCGCATCGCGCTGAAGAACGCCCGCATCATGGTGCACCAGCCGTCGGGCGGCGCCCAGGGCCAGGCGACTGATATCGAAATCCAGGCCCGTGAAATCCTGCGGATTCGCAGCATTCTCAACAATTTGTACGTGAAGCACACCGGCAAGGACCTCGCCACCATCGAACACGCGATGGAACGCGACAAGTTCATGAGCGCCGAGGAAGCCCAGGAATTCGGAATCATCGACGCCGTGATGGAAAAGCGCCCGGTGGCACCCGAAGGCGAAGCACAGGCGGCGTGAATACCCGCCGGTGCAGGGCTGCACCGCCAGATTGGCGCTATTGCCCCGCCGCAATTGTGACGCTTTGGCGTAATCCTGCCCTTGCGGCAGGCGGTGATTCATCGCTACACTGTCAAGCCGGTGGCATGCCGGCGCGTATATTGTCGGCTATGGCGGGCCGGCGTGAGGAAGGAACGTCATGACGAAGCTGGGCGGCACCGATAGCAAAGGCACGCTTTACTGCAGCTTCTGTGGCAAGAGCCAGCACGAGGTGAGGAAGCTCATCGCGGGCCCGACCGTGTTCATCTGCGATGAATGTGTGGAGCTGTGCAACGACATCATCCGCGAGGAAACCAAGACGGCGCTGGTCAAGAAGTCCGGCGACGTGCCAACCCCGCGCGAAATCTGCAAGGTGCTGGATGATTATGTGATCGGGCAGTTCCACGCCAAGCGCGTGCTGTCGGTCGCCGTCCACAACCACTACAAGCGGCTGAACCACGGCGGCAAGGGTGCCGAAGTGGAACTGGCCAAGTCCAACATCCTGCTCGTCGGCCCGACCGGCTGCGGCAAGACGCTGCTCGCCCAAACGCTGGCGCGCATCCTGGATGTGCCCTTCACCATGGCCGATGCCACCACGCTGACCGAAGCCGGTTACGTAGGCGAGGATGTGGAAAACATCATCCTGAAATTGCTGCAGGCCAGCGACTACAACGTCGAACGCGCCCAGCGCGGCATCGTGTATATCGATGAAATCGACAAGATCAGCCGCAAGTCTGACAACCCGTCGATCACCCGCGATGTGTCGGGCGAAGGCGTGCAGCAGGCTCTGCTCAAGATCATGGAAGGCACCACCGCCTCCGTGCCGCCGCAGGGCGGCCGCAAGCATCCGCAGCAGGAATTCCTGCAGGTTGATACGACGAACATCCTGTTCATCTGCGGCGGCGCCTTTTCTGGCCTTGATCGCATCATCGGCGATCGTATGCAGGGCCGCTCGATCGGCTTTGGCGCGCATGTCGCCGCGCCGGATGAACGCCGCGTTGGCGAATTGCTGCGCAAATGCGAACCGGAAGATCTGTTGCGCTTCGGCCTGATCCCGGAATTCATCGGCCGCCTGCCGGTGATCGCCACCCTGGAAGACCTTGACGAACCGGCGCTGATCAAGATCCTCACCGAGCCGAAGAACGCGCTGGTGAAGCAGTACGCCCGCCTGTTCGAAATGGAAGGCGCCAAACTCACCTTCACCACCGACGCGCTGTCGGCGATCGCCAAACGCGCCATCGAACGCAAGACCGGCGCGCGCGGCCTGCGCTCGATCATGGAAGGCATCTTGCTCGATACCATGTTCGATCTGCCCGGTCTGGAAGGTGTGGAAGAAGTACAGGTGGACAAGGACGTGGTCGCCGGCACCAAGCAACCAACGCGCCTGATGGTGGCCGACAAGGCGGCGTGACTTTTCTTTCCCCTCTCCCCCCTGCGGGAGAGGGCGAGAGACGCCGCAGGCGGCCAAGGACTGCCCCGGACTTGATCCGGGGGGTGAGGGGGTATTGCCCTGAAAGTTACAAGGCGCAGCGCCGGCAAACTCGCTGCGCCTTCTTCTTTGCGGCTTCAGGGAAGGAAAAGGGGGCCTCCGGCGGGCAGGGACGCAGTCCCTGCACCCGTTCGTTTTGGTGCCGTTCTCGGCCTTCCAGCCGTCAAAACATCATGTCCGCTTCGCGCCCCCCTTCCGGCCATTTGCGCGGGAGCGCGGCGATCCCGAAAGCGGACGTTCGAACCAGAGCAAGCTGGCTACTTTGGCCTAGGCGGCGTGGGCAAATTTGAGCCAGTATCTGGCGGCGGCGATTTGGTCCATGCCGCGAAAGCTTTCGGCGAGTTGATCATATCGCGTGGCGATGGCGCCATTGATTTTCAGGCGGCCGAAGAAGCGTTCGATGAGATTGCGTTCCCCGGAAAGCGACCCCTGTGCTAACACTGAATTTGTCCACGCCGCCTAGGGGTCAGCTTCCGCCGCCCCTTTTTTAGAACGCTATAAATCGCCCTGCTGCTTGCATCGCGGCAATTTCCGCCCGCGCCGCAGAACGGAGTCCGACGTGATTAGATTCTTCTACAATATGGCGCCTAACCCAATGAAAGTGGCGCTTTTTCTGGAGGAAGCGCGCCTCGAGTACGAAGCGATCCCGATCGACACTAAGCTTGGCGATCAGCACACGCCGACCTTCCGGGCGATCAATCCCAACGGCAAGGTCCCAGCACTTATCGACGGCGACGCCGTACTCTTCGACAGCAACGCCATCCTTCTCTACCTTGCGGAAAGGACCGGCAAATTCCTACCCAGGCCGGACGCCGGGTCGGCTGCGCGCGCCGAGTTGCTGTCTTGGCTGATGTTTGTGGCGACGGGCGTCGGCCCCTATTCCGGGCAATGCGTGCATTTCCGCCTGTTCGCGCCAGAGCGGTTGGCCTACCCGATCAAGCGCTATGATTTCGAAGCACGGCGCCACTGGCAGATTATAGACGATCGGCTGGCGGAGACCGGCTACATGGTCGGCGGCACCTATTCGATCGTCGACATGGCGGTCTGGGGATGGGCGCCACGGATCCCCTTCATGCTCGGCGACGAAACGGCAATGGCCGAGTATCCGCACATTGCCCGGCTGATGGCGGAGATCGACGCCCGGCCGGCGGCCGCGAGGGCGCGAGCGATCGAGACCCGGCATCCCTTCAAGGGCGATTTCGACGAAGCCGCGATGCGCAATCTCTACCCGCAGATCTTCGCACCAGATCCCGCCACTGCACGAGCGAGCTAGGCAGTTGCGGAGTGCTGTCAGTCCAATGCACCCGGGCAGGGATGACAACCACGGTCTCGCAGTTGCCCGGCCTGCGACGGCAACCCAAAATCCATGGCTCATCCCTCCGTGCTGGGGGCAGCATGGTCCAGGCGGCGTGCATGGGGAAGCTGGCTGATTGAGGGAGGGTTTGCTTGTAGGGGAGCAAGAAGGAGAGCCTCCGGCGGGCAGGGGCTCAGCCCCTGCACCCACTTTCGTTTTCGGGTGGTGCTTACTGTCCGCTTGGCACCCTCAAAACGGACGTTTGGACGACTGGACCATAAGCCCCAAAGCAGACATGGGCTCGGTCCGGACAGGCCCGGCATCCATAGGTCCTGACCCGAGGTTAGGCGTGCATGAATGACCATTTTTGCCCATCGTTTGGGCAGTTTTCTGCGCCGCATCTCGATTGTAATCTTTGCGCCCTGATATAAGAACCCCCTTGCCGGAAGCTCTTGGATAAAAAGTGGAATTCATGGATTTTGCAAACACCGAAATGCCATATCAAGGATCTGTTCCTGCCACTGGCCTCCCCGCACTGGTGCCGCGCAAGCTGGTTTCGCAGCTCAAGCCGTTTTCCCGGCCTCACACCGTCCGCAGCATCTGGGAACTGGCGATCACGCTTGTCCCGTTTTTCGGTGTCGTGTCCGCCATGCTGGCCGCCATCAGCGCAGGCTATCTGATCGCCCTTGCGCTTGCGCCGCTGGCGGGGTTGCTGTTGCTGCGCATCTTCATCATCCAGCATGATTGCGGGCATGACGCTTTTCTTTCCAAACGCTCCGGCAATGACTGGATTGGCCGCGCGCTGGGCGTGTTGACCTTTACGCCGTATGATTGCTGGCGGCGCGCGCACACGCTGCATCATGCGAGCACCGGCAATCTCGATGCCCGCGGCTTTGGCGATATCGACACGCTGACGGTGAGGGAGTTTCAGTCCCGCAGCCGGCTTGGGCGACTGGGCTATCGGCTGTATCGCCACCCGGCGGTGCTGCTGGGGATTGGCCCTGCTTATTTGTTTTTGCTGCGGCACCGCTTGCCGATCGGGTTGATGCGGGCCGGGGTGCAATATTGGGTCAGCGCCATCGCCACCAATCTGGCGATCGCCGCCATGATGAGCGGACTGATCCTCCTGGTTGGATGGGGCACGACCCTGTTGGTCGTGATCCCCACCCTGCTGATCGCGGCATCGACCGGGGTCTATCTCTTCTACATCCAGCATCAGTTCGAAACGGCGCATTGGGACAAGGCGACGGCCTGGTCGTTCCACGATGCCGCCTTGTACGGCAGCACCCATCTCGACCTGCCGCAACCGCTGCGCTGGTTCACCGGCAATATCGGCGTTCATCACGTCCACCATCTCGCCAGCCGTATCCCGTTCTATCGCCTGCAAGAGGTGCTCAACGCCTATCCCGATCTGCGTCATCTCAACCGCTTCACCTTCGCGCAGATGATCCGGCCGCTGGCACTCACCTTGTGGGACGAAGAACGCCGCCGGCTGATCTCCTTTCGCGAGGCGGCGGCCGTCGCATAGCGCTCGCGTCAGCTCAGCCTTGCCTTGCATCGCGACCCGGATCGAACAGCCGGTTCCCCGCCCAACAGCCGACACTGAAACAAACGGGTGCAGGGACGAGTCCCTGCCCGCCGGAGGCGCTACTTCGTTCTGACTAAGGGGTGGAGGCAATGCCGCCCTGGAGGTTCAGCGTTTGGTGGCGAACCAGATGATGTGCGTGGCGCCCTTGCCGGTTTCGCGGGCGCGGACCTTCACCGTTTCGACACTGAAGCCGCCGCGTTCCAGTTGGCGGCCGAAGGCGGTATCCGGCGCGGCGGACCAGACGGCGAGGATGCCGCCGGGGCGCAGGGCGTTGCGGGCTTCGGCAAGGCCGCGGGGGCTGTAGAGGCCATCATTGGCGGCGCGGGTGAGGCCGTCGGGGCCGTTATCGACATCGAGCAGGATGGCGTCATACTGGGCGGTGCTGAGGGCCATGCTGGCGCCGACATCGCCCATGGTGACGGTGACGCGTGGATCATCGAGGCAGCCGGCGGTGACGGCGGCCATGGGCCCGCGCGCCCAGGCCATGATGCCGGGCACCAGTTCGACGACGGTGACGCGTGCGGTGGGCCCCAACTGGCCGAGCACGGCGCGCAGCGTATAGCCCATGCCATAGCCGCCGATGAGCAGATGCGGGCTCTTGTGGCCGGCCAGCCGATCGCAGGCCATGGTGCCGAGCGCGACTTCAGAGCCATGCATGCGCGTGCTCATCAGCTCATTGCGTTCGAGCACGATCATGAAATCGCTGCCGCGCCGGAACAGCCGCAGCGGCGGGCCGCCGGGCACTTCGGCCTCGCCGATCAGTTCACGGGGGATCACGCCTTACGCGACCACTTCGCGGCAGTGCGGGCATTTGCGGCGGGGGAAGATGATCAGGCCCTTGATCATCAGGCGTTTGGTGCAGGCCGGGCATTTTATCATGGCGATGAGGACGAGGTTGAGCGCCAGGGCCAGCGGCGGCAGCACCAATCCGACCAGCGCCAGCGGCGTGGGCCAGGGCAGGGCCCAGAACAACGGCGGCAGGGCGACGGCCTGGGCGAACTGGTTCCACTGCACGCGGTAAAGGCCGGGGAGTGGCGTGCCCGCCATCAGTAACGCCAGCTCTTCAGATCAGCTCCCTTCGGTGCGGCGGCTTCGATGCGTTTCAGCATCTTGTCCACATACATGGTGTGGTAGCGCAGGCGGCTGATGTGGTTGGGCTGGGTGGGGTCGCCGTTCCAGCAATGTTCGGCGCGGTCGCCATAGGCGATTTCGCCCGTGAACGCAGGATCGGCTTTCTTCAGAAAATCCTCGGTCAGGTAGACGGCGTTGTTGAGGTAATAATTGTCCATGTCGCCGACATAGAGGAAAATCTTGTCGCGGATCTTGGGGCCCAGCGTCTTCCAGTCTCGCTGCATGATGTGCCGCAGATCGTAATTCTCGCGCCAGTGGGCCGCCACCTTGGGATCGATCACGCCGGTGCGCTTGTCGAAGATGCGCTGCGGGTAGCCATCGGTGCCTTGCGGGGAATAGACCGCTTCCCAGATGTCCCACTGCTGGCCGGAGCGGGACTTGTCGCCCAGCACCAGTTCCAGCCGCTGTTCCTGTTCCACCGTGTAATCAACATGGCCGAGATAGTTGCGGTGAGCCGGGCGATCGACCTTGCCGAACGGGCCGACCTTCCAGAAGACATTCTTGTCTTCATAGATGTTGATGTTGGTATATTGACGGAAATCAATGGGATCGGGGCAGGCGGCAAAGGCGCCGTTGAAATCATCGGGGTAGAACATCTGCACGGCCAGCGCTTCCCAGCCGCCGGTGGAACCGCCATAGGTGAAGCGCGCCCAGCCCTGGCCAAGGCCGCGGAACTGCTTTTCGATCTCCGGCACCAGCTCCTTCATGATGGCATCGCCATAGGGGCCGAGATTGGCGGAATTCACCGCATAGCTGTCGTCATAATAGGGATTGCTGTGGTCGATCTCGACGATGAGCATCCGCGGGAAGCTGTCTGACGTCCATTTCTTGTAGAGGTCGAAGGCTTCCTGGGCCTCGATCTTGTTGTAGCAGGGCTCGTTGAAGCGCGGCTCCGGCTTGCACGGCATGGCGGCATCGGGCGGCGTGACAGAGAAGCCGCCGAAATCAGCCGGGAAATGGCCGTGGTTGATGATCAGCGGGTAACGCGCTTCAGGATGCTTGTCGAAATCCTTGGGTACCAGCACGTGGGCAGTGAGGAAGACATCGGTGCCCCAGAATTTCGACAGCTGCTCTGATCGCACCTTGATGTGGCGGATGAACTCGCTGTCTTTCGGCTGCTCCACCGGCGGAATCACCTTGGTGAGCGGGATGGTCACGATATCCTTGGTAGCCGGGTTGAAGCGCACCTTCATCGGTTCGGAAATGATGTTGCCGGGCTCCGCGCGCCAGTTCTGCCCAGCGCCGCGCGCAGCCGGCAGCTTCACCGTGTGGCCGGTGGAAAGCTTGTAGGTCGTGTATTTGTGGAGGACGGCCTGCACTGTGTAGTCGCCGGCTGGCACCTTGGAGAGGTCTTCCGCCGGATAGCCGAGCACGCCGCGGCCGATGCTGGCGCTGCCGCTGGGTTTCAGGCCATCGACATTGATGCCGAACACCTGCGGCGCATCGGCGCCCAATTTGACCTGGAAGCGCGGTTCCTTCGAATCGTCGGGCGTGATCACCAGGATGATGCGGCCATCGTTGCTGGCGTCGATGCCGGTGGCTGGCAAGGTGACGCGGAAATCGGTTGCCAATGCCGGCGCCGACAGGTTGGCCGCCAGTGCAGTGCCGATCATGGCGGCAGTCAAAACGCGCTTATTCATATCCGTTCCTCCCCTATGCCGATGTTTTAAGCATGAATTGCCAGCAGCGGCAACGCGCCTGACTTTTACAGATTTACGATAGTTAAACATAAATATTTCTTCAGTAATGGTTTTGCGGCGTCCGCGCTCATTAAATATCGTTTAACAATCTTGAAGACTAATTTTGCAAGCATTTCAGCAAAATGTTTGGTCGGGGAAGCATGAAACATGCAACAAATCCTGGAATCAGATGTGATATTGGTCGGATTTCATTGCTGCTGGGGGTTCCACTTGGCGTTTTTGGGGAACGCATTCGGACCGAACGTAGGAGCGATACCTCCCAGAATGAGACAATCAGGCGTGATAAGCGCTGAAGGGGACGCCGGATCGTAATATTCGTTAATGGAAAAATAGTTAACGAGCATCAACATCACTTTACATTAAGTAACTTTCAAATTAGAAAGTTGGTATATCAAGTGTTAACAAGTGAGGGCGGCGTATGATTTTTTCCGGTTTCGCACATGGCATGGGCCAGCTGTTGGCAACCGATGGTGCCTTGATGGTGCTGTCGATGCTGTTCGGTGTGCTGCTGGGCATGTTGTGGTCCGGTCGTTCCTTCCCGCGCCGCCTGCCTCGCTCGATGGCTCGGGCTTCGGCCAGCCATTTGAACCGCTTCTCCTGATCACCGCCGGGCTGGCTATCGCCTGACACGCAGACTAGCTTGGTGCCATGCGCGCCGTACCATTTTCAGCACTCTGTTTTCTGGGGGCGTTGCCAGCGATGGCAGCGCCCTCCTTGTGTGCGCATCTGCCCGAGAAGGGATCGGTGGCCGCCGCCGCGCCCCGCGAAAGCGTGGCGGCGAAGCCGCGAGCGGACCGCAGCCTGATCTGCCCGCCCGGATTCGTGCTGGAAGCATCGGCCCGTGTCCCTGTTTGCACCCGTCCCGGTCAGGCCCAGGTGGAGGGAGACCCGCGCGCTGCCTGCCGCGCCACTCTGGCGCTGGGGCCGGTGGCGCCAGTGCCGCTGCAGTGGCGGCCGACGCGCAGCTGCCCCGGCGGTGCAATCACGACTGTAGTGCGACTGGAGGGGGCCAATCTCGCCTTGGCCGATGTCGATCTGGCCAGCGAGAGCCCCGGCGTGAAGGTTGAAACGCTGGGCGAGGAGAGCAAGGGCCTCAAAGCCGCCGAGCGCCCTTCAGCCCAGGGCTGTTTCGCGCATCAGTGCCGGCTGGTGCGGCTGTCCATCAGCGCCGATGCGCCAGACGATGTGCTGCTGCGCTTCAGCATCAAGGATGGCGCCAGCAGCACGGCGCGCATCCCGGTCATCACACATTGCCCTGATCCGCTGGGGAAGCGCTGATCACTTCGTCCGGAGTGGCCGATCATCGGTGGCTGCCAACCAGATCGCCGCCGTCCACGCCGCCACGTTCTGGTCAAGCTGCTTGCGGTCTACCTTGTCGAGTGTGTCGTCGGGCGTGTGGTGCACGTCGAAATAGCGCGTCATGTCCTGCCCCAGATCGAGCACGCCCACGCCGGTGGCGGCCAGCGGCCCCACGTCCGGCCCGCCGCCAGAAGCATTGGTGGCGGCGCGATCAATGCCCAGCGGCGCCAGCACGCCCGCGATTTCGCCGAGCAGCGGCAGACCAGCATCGGCGACCTTTGAGTCGATCTGATAAATCCGATCCGCCCCGGCATCGCTTTCGCCGGCCAGCACGATACCTTCATCCTTGTGGGCGGCGGCATAAGCACGGCCGCCGATCAGCCCGAACTCCTCAGCACCCCACAGCACCACGCGGATGGTGCGGCGCGGCGCCAAGCCGGTGCGGTCCACGTGGGCCTTGATGGCGGCAGCCGTCGCCAGGCTTATGGCGACGCCAGCGCCATCGTCGAACACGCCCTGGCCCAGATCCCAGCTGTCCAGATGTCCGCCCAGCACCACCACTTCGCCGGGTACCGTACCGGGGATTTCGGCGGTGACGTTGGCGGATTGGCCGGGCCGGCTGGTAGGGGTGGAGAGCAACTGCATCTGCACAGGCCCGGCGGCGCAACGGCGCGCCAGCAGTTCGGCATCGGGCAGCGCCAGCGCCAGCGCCGGGATCGGTGCGGTGCCGGCCGGGAACACGGTGCCGCCGGTGTGCGGATTGCGGTGATAATCTGTGCCCAGGCTGCGGATTAGCACGGCGGCAGCGCCCTTTTGCGCGCCCAGGGCCGGCGCGGCGCGGCGCACGGCGCCGTTCACACCATAGCTGCTGCCATCCTGCGTCACGCCCATGCGGTGATCGATGAAAACAATGCGGCCCTTCACGGCGGCGTCCGGCGCCGCGCGGAAGGCGGCAAGATTGCTGAAGCAGGTGACAGGCGCGGTTATCCCGCCGGCCGGCGTGGCGCCAGAAGTGCCCAGCGCGGCGAGGGCCAGCTGGTGATTGCTGCCGACGATGGTGGCGCTGGCCTGCCCGCGCTCCCATAGCGTCAGCGGGAAGGCCTCCTCACGGATGTTGACCAGCCCCAGCTTCTGCATTTCGGCCTTGGCCCACGCCCGGCCGCGCGCTTCAGCTTCGGTGCCGGCCAGGCGCTGGCCCACGGTGTCGGTGAGGTTCGACAGCAGCCCCCACGCCTTGTTGCCGGCCAGGGCGGCATCGCGCAACTGGGCCGCAGTGGCCAGACGGTCGTTCCCCGCCGGCTGGGCCATGGCAGGAATGGCGAGCAGGCAGGCAGCGGTTGCCAACGTGGTGATGCGGCGCATGTGAGGGTTCCCCTGTTTGTGCGCCTTCCTTTACGCCCCGGCTGCGTGGGGTCAATCGACCCGTTTGCGCCCACCGCGCCCATCGGCTAATGGCAGCGCGACCTTCCAACACCCAGAATCCGGAGCCTCCCCGTGGCCTATCAATATGCGTTCGTGATGAAGGGTCTGTCCAAGACCTATCCCGGCGCCAACAAGCCCTGTTTCAAGGATATCACCCTGTCGTTCCTGCCGGGGGCGAAGATCGCCATCATCGGCCCGAACGGCGCCGGCAAATCGACCCTGATGAAGGTGATCGCCGGCATCGACACCGAATATGTGGGCGAAGCCTGGGCCGCCGAAGGCGTGCGCGTGGGTTACCTGCCGCAGGAACCGCATCTGGATCCCAACAAGGATGTGAAGGGCAATGTGATGGACGGGGTGCGCCCCGTCGCCGATCTGGTGGACCGGTTCAACGCCATCAGCGCCGAAATGGCCGATCCCAAGGACGATACCGATTTCGACAAGCTGCTCGAGGAAATGGGCACGCTGCAGGAAAAGATCGACGCGGTGGATGGCTGGACGCTCGACAACCAGCTCGAAATCGCCATGGACGCGCTGCGCTGCCCGCCGGGGGATAGCGGTGTGCAGAAATTGTCGGGCGGGGAAAAGCGCCGCGTCGCGCTGTGCAAGCTGCTGCTGGAAAAGCCGGAAATCCTGCTGCTCGACGAACCGACCAACCACCTTGATGCGGAATCCGTGTCGTGGCTGGAAAACCACCTCAAAGAATATAAGGGCATGGTGATCCTGGTTACCCACGATCGCTACTTCCTTGATAATGTGGTGAAATGGGTATTAGAACTGGATCGCGGCCGCGCCATTCCGTTCGAAGGCAATTATTCCGATTGGCTGGAAGCCAAGCAGAAGCGCCTGGGCCAGGAAGAGCGTGAAGATGCCTCCAGAGAAAAGGCCATCAAGCAGGAGCTGGAGTGGATCCGCGCTTCACCTAAGGCCCGCCAGACCAAGAGCAAGGCGCGTATCAAGGCCTTTGACGAACTGGTGGAAAAACAGGCCAACCGCCGCCTGGGCGAAGCGCAGATCCTGATCCAGATTCCGGAACGTCTGGGCAACCGGGTGATCGAGGCGACGAACCTCACCAAGAGCTATGGCGACAAATTGCTGTTCGAAAATTTGTCGTTCAGCCTGCCGCCCGGCGGCATCGTCGGCATCATCGGGCCAAACGGGGCGGGCAAGACCACATTGTTCCGCATCATCACCGGCCAGGAGGTGCCCGACAGCGGCGACATCCACATCGGTGAAACGGTGAAGATGGCCTATGTCGATCAGAGCCGCGATGCGCTGGCATCCGACAAGAATGTCTGGGAAGAGATTTCCGGCGGGAACGACAAATTCTATTTCGGCAAGAACGAGGTGTTGACGCGCGCTTATGTGGGCGCATTCAACTTCAAGGGGCCGGACCAGCAGAAGAAGGTTGGCCTGCTTTCAGGCGGTGAGCGCAACCGCGTGCACATGGCCAAGATGCTGGTGAAGGGCGGCAACGTGCTGCTGCTCGACGAACCGACCAACGACTTGGACGTGGAAACCCTGCGCGCGCTGGAAGAAGCCCTGGAAAGCTTTGCCGGCTGCGCTGTGGTCATCAGCCACGATCGCTTCTTCCTCGATCGCCTGGCAACGCACATTTTGGCGTTCGAAGGCGACAGCCATGTCGAATGGTTCGAAGGCAATTTCCAGATGTATGAGGAAGACAAGCGGCGGCGCCTGGGCGACGCGGCAGATCGTCCGCATGCGCTGACCTACAAGAAACTCACGCGCTAAGCGCTCTTGCCGTCTTCCCGGCTGCAGCCGGGAAGACGGTCTGCCTCACGGCGCCACCCATTCCCCCGCCCAGTCGTTGGTGCTGCGGAATACTGCACGGCGATGCCCGCTGTTGGCCAGGTGCAGCCAATCAATTGCCGTCACCTCGATCCACAGCGTCGCGAAATTGGCGCGGGCCGGCGCGATCTGCTCCAGCGTTGGCTGCTGGCCTTCGATCCACGCAGGCAGGCCTGACGACGGCCCCGGCAACGGCGTGCCGGGCGGGTGTTCGGCCAGATAGCAGCGGCGGGCGAAGGGGGTGGACTGGTCCCAGAAGCCGTTCACCACTTCATCATCAGTAAGCACGCGGGCAGTGCCGGCGATGCGCAGTTGCACCTGCTCGACCGGATGATAGGCCAACACGGCGACCGGCTTGCCACTCAGCTGCGTCACCTTGGGGCTGCGCGCGTCGGTGTGGAGGCGCAAGGTAGCCGCCGCCGGATCTGCCTTCCGCAGCACCATCACGCGGGCATGGGGCAGGCCATCCGCGTCCACACTGGCGATCACCGGCGTGTGGACGGGGCTTTTCCGGTCTGCACCGCCGCGCACCAGCAGGCTCCAGGCGTGGGCGAGTATTTCGGGGAGCGAGTCTTCGGGTCTCATTTCACCTCGACGATCACATCCACCTCCACCGGCCAGCCGCGCGGCAGGCTGCCGGCGCCGGCGGCGACACGCGGTGCCTTGCCGGCCTCGCCAAAGGCGGTGACCATGACTTCGGAAAAGCCGTTCATCACTTCGGGATGCTGGGTGAAATCGGGCGTGGCGTTGACCAGGCCCATCACCTTCACCACCCGCTTCACCCGGCTCAGATCCCCGAGCTGCGCCTTCAGCGTGGCCAGCACGCACAGGCCCACCTTGGCGGCATTGGCCTTGCCGGCGGCCGTGTCCATGGTGGCGCCGAGCTTGCCGGCTGCGCCCGCCGGGCATTCGCCGTGCCCGGCCAGGAACAGCAATTTGCCCACCCGTGCCGCCGGCACATAGAGGCCGATCGGCGCGTTGGGCGGCGGCAGGGTAAGGCCGGCCTTTGCCAGCCGCTGTTCCGGGGTTTCGGCAAGTGCCGGAGCAGCCATCAGGGCGAGAGCGAGAAGGGCGATGCGCATGACCTGGGGGACTCCTTGCCGGGTTGCTGGCTCCGGCCTAGCATCCTGGCAAAGAACCGCAAACAGGGGAGGGCCGGGAATGGCCACATCGCTTCACGTGCCGGGCTTTGCCCATGGCCAGAACGGCAGCGCTGCCGAAACCGATCCGGCCACGCTGAGCCTGATGCAGGGCGCGCCGGTGCCGGCCGACAAACAGGTGCGCTGGACCGATGGGTCGATGTGGCGCTTCCCGCAGCAACGCTGGGCGTTTTCGCACATGCGTGAACTTGTGCCGACGGTGAACATCGCGTGCGAAGGGGCTGTGAGTGTGCTGCCGGCGGCGCTGCGCGATGATCTGGATGATGTGAAGCTGACCAGCCTGGACGGGGTGAGCATGACATGGCGGGAATCGCTGGCGGCGACCTACACCGATGCGATCCTCGTGATGAAGGATGGCGTGGTGGTGTATGAACGCCACTTCGGCGCCACCATGCCCGCGACGCAGCACATATTGTTTTCCGTCACGAAAAGCTTCGTCGGCACCATCGCCGAAATGCTGATCGAGGAAGGCAAGATCAAGCCGGATGTGAAGGCAGAGGCGTATGTGTCTGAACTGGCTGGCTCTGGCCTGGTCGATGCGACGGTGCGCGAGATTTTGGACATGCGCACAGGCCTGGCTTTCTCCGAAGATTATGTGCCGGGCCAGACCGGCCTGACCGATGTGCAGCGCATGAGCATTTCAGCCGGCTGGGTGCCGCGTCCGGCGGATTATGCCGGGCCAGATGGCAATTTCGCCTTTACCGCCAGCCTGGGCAAGAACGCAGCGCACGGGGGTGATTTCGTCTATCGCACCCCCAACACCAGCGCCCTGCAGTGGATCATCGAACGCGTGGCGGGCCAATCGCTGGCCGCCCAGATCCAGGCGCGATTCTGGGCACCGATGGGCATGGATCATGATGCGGCGCTGGGCTTGGACCGGCTGGGCACGGCCTTTGGCGGCGGCGGGTTGATGGCGTCGTTGCGCGATATCGCCCGCATTGGCGATATGATGCGGCTGGGCGGGCGCTATAATGGCAAGCAAATCGTGCCGGCCGCCGTGGTAGAGCGCATCTTTGCCGGCGGCGATCCGGCCGCGTTTGTCGCCTGCCAATACATCGGCAACCTGGATGGTAATTATGGCAGCCAATGGTGGCACCGCGCCGGCGGCCAATTGATGGCGATGGGCGTTCACGGGCAGGGCATTTATGTCGATCGCGGCGCCGGCGTGGTGATCGCCCGGCTGGGTAGCCACCCGGTGGCGAGCAACCGCGGCAATGCCGCGGTGACCACGCCGGCCTATGATGCCATCGTGGCTGCGCTTCAATAGGCGCTGCTCACCAACCGCATCGCGCCGGGTTCCATGGCGGTGAGCGCGCGGGCGGCGATGCGCGGCACGTCGGTTGAAGGCAGGGCCAGCAGTTCCTCGGCAACGCGGCTGGCCTGCGTGCAGAAACGGCGGCGATCGGGCACGCTGGAAAAGCCATTGTAAAGCCGGGTCATCGCCACATCATGGCGCGCCTGGCCGGCCGTACCGTGCTGCTGGCGATAACGGGCCTGTTCGGTGGAATAGACTTCATTCAACAGGTTACGGTGGGTTTTGAGGATGCGGTTGTAATCATCGCGCAGGGCCTGGCTGTCGCACAGCAGCGCCGCGACATTGAGCCCGCCGCGCAAGGCCCATACCACTTCGGCGCTGGCCACCACATTGTCAGGCACCAGCCGGGTGATGGCGGCAGGCTCGATGGCCTGCACCGGCGCGGCCGGCACCATCGCCACCGGGCGGGGCGGCCCTTCGCTGGTGCTGCACGCCGCCAGGCCCATCATCGCCAGCACGCTGGCTGCACGTGTCCCCCGCGCTGGCAGTGCCGCCAGCGCCTTGATCCCCTTCATGATTCCTTCTCCCGGTATCGTGATCTTGCCTGGTGCCGATAAAGCCGAGGCCGGCTTTCACCAGCCTGAACGGCCCTGGCTGCGTCAGCCCGTCGCAGCCAGCCAGCGGCTCACCTGGTGCAGATCATCGGCCATGGCCAGCAGGCGCGGCGTGATTTCGGGCGTGGCGGGCAACAGATCGGGCACCATGATCACGGGCACACCGGCCATGTGCGCAGCGATGATGCCATTGTAGCTGTCTTCCAGTGCCAGCGCGGCGCCGGGCGCGATGCCTAGGCGGGCGGCGGCGGTGCGATAGGGTTCGGGATGTGGCTTGCCGTTGGCAACGTCGTCGCAGCCAACGATGGTGGCAAACCCATCCAGCAGCCCGGCATGGCCCAGATGCGCGCGTGCCAGCGCCTGTTCGGACGAGGTGACAACGGCGGCCGGGATGCCGGCGGCATTCACCTGCGCCAGCAGCGCGGCCGCGCCCGGCTTCAGCGGCCGGATCGGCCCCCATTCGCTGCGGATGCGCTGCCGCACCTCGGCGCGCATCACATCATAATCCAGCTCTGTACCAAAGCGCCCCTGCATGATGGCCCGGCTCGCCGGTTCCGGCCGGCCGATCAGTTCGGCATAATCGGCGCCGCTCATCATGAAGCCAAGATCGGCCATCACCGCGATCATGGCATCACGGATCAGTCGTTCGGTGTCGAGCAGCAGGCCGTCCATATCGAAGAGGACGGCCGCCGGGCGGGCGTTGATCATTTTTGGACCGTCAGGTCGGCTGTTTGGCGCGGGCAATGCGGGCTTTCCAATCGGTCGGGCCAGTCTGGTGGACGCTGGTGCCTTCGGAATCGACCGCAACAGTCACCGGCATGTCCTTGACTTCAAATTCGTAAATCGCTTCCATGCCCAGATCCTCGAAGGCCACGACGCGGCTGGCCTTGATCGCCTTGGCCACCAGATAGGCGGCGCCGCCCACCGCCATCAGATAGGCGGCCTTGTGGCGCTTGATAGCCTCGATGCCCATCGGCCCACGTTCGGCCTTGCCGATCATGGCGATCAGGCCGGTCTGCGCCAGCATCACCTCGGTGAACTTGTCCATTCGCGTTGCCGTGGTCGGGCCGGCGGGGCCGACCACTTCATCGCCCACCGGATCGACCGGGCCGACATAATAGATGACGCGATTGGTGAAATCGACCGGCAGGGCCTCGCCGCGGGCCAGCATGTCCACCATGCGCTTGTGGGCGGCATCGCGGCCGGTGAGCATCTTGCCATTCAGCAGCAGCCGGTCGCCGGGCTGCCAGCTCGCGACTTCAGCCGGGGTGAGCGTATCGAGATTGACCGGTTTCGACGCCTTGTCCGGCGTCCAGTGCACCTGCGGCCACTCGGCCAGGTTGGGCTGTTCCAGATAGGCCGGGCCATTGCCGGTGAGGGTGAAGTGCGCGTGGCGGGTGGCGGCGCAATTGGGGATCATGGCAATCGGTTTCGATGCGGCGTGGGTTGGCGTGTCGAGGATCTTCACATCCAGGATGGTGGAAAGCCCGCCCAGCCCCTGCGCGCCGATGCCGAGATCGTTGACCGCGTCATACAGTTCGATGCGCAGTTCCTCGATCGACGATTTCGGCCCACGCTCCTTCAATTCGGCCATGTCGATCGGTTCCATCAGCGATTCCTTGGCCAGGATCATCGCCTTTTCCGCCGAACCGCCGATGCCGATGCCCAGCATGCCCGGCGGGCACCAGCCGGCACCCATCAACGGCACGGTGTTCACCACCCAATCGCGGATCGAATCGCTGGGGTTGAGCATGGCGAACTTGGCCTTGTTCTCGCTGCCGCCGCCCTTGGCCGAAACAATGATCTCGACATGGTCACCGGGCACCAGTTCGATGTGAACCACGGCGGGCGTGTTGTCGCGGGTGTTCACCCTTGTGAAGGCCGGATCGGCGACGATGGAGGCGCGCAGCTTGTTTTCCGGGTGGAGATAGGCGCGGCGCACGCCTTCGTTCACCATTTCCTGAACGGTTTTCGTGGCTTGCCAGCGGACGTTCATGCCAACTTTCACGAAGGCGACCACAATGCCGGTATCCTGGCAGATCGGGCGATGGCCTTCGGCGCACATGCGGCTGTTGGTGAGGATCTGGGCGATGGCATCCTTGGCGGCCGGCGATTCTTCGGCCTCATAGGCACGGCCCAGGGCACGGATATAATCCATCGGGTGGAAATAGCTGATGTGCTGCAGCGCATCGGCCACGGAGGTGATGACATCCTCTTCGCGGATAACGGTCATGGGGCAAATCCTGTTGCGTTTTGGTCACGTGTTGATGGGGAAACGATAGGCGGCGGTGGCTTTCGCGTCTAGTTTGCCGCAGCGGGCGCTTCCCGGATTGTTGCAGCAATCTTGCACAAGCCCTTGAGGAAACGAATCTCGCTGGCGTGGACAGGGCGGTGGCCTGTGGATGAATCGTTGCCGATTCAACCGGTTCGGATGGCGTTTCGGGCCGTCAAGCAAACAATGGGGCTTGCGCCGCGATTCATCTGTGGCACTATCAATAGCGTATCGGGACCAGCCAGACACAATTGGTGGTGGTTCCGGGCGGGGGACTCCCGGGCGGCAGGGCGAGCCAGCCTGTGGATATCGGGGACAAGTGTTGCTGCGGCAAAGAAGGCGCGTGACCCCGATTTGTTCCCCTCGTATGATTGAGGGGCAAGAGTAGACATGAGCGAGTTTCGCATGACAGACAGCAGCGCCGGTTTGACCACAGCTGATCACACCACCGACTCCGCCGATGCCGGCGCCGCGCTGGCCGCGAGCATGGCGGCTGGCGTGCTGGCGCAGGCCTCTGCGGCGGCGGCAGTCACCACGCGGCCGGGCAGTAGCGAAGTCCTGCCGTGGCGATTCCCGGTAACGGTGGATCGCAGCCGCGACGCGCTGCTCACTGATTTCGGCAAAGATACGCTGGACGACCGTTATCTGCTGCCGGGCGAATCCTATCAGGATCTTTTTGCCCGCGTGGCGGCCGCCTATTCCGACAACGCCGAACATGCCCAGCGCATCTATGACTACATCAGCCGGCTGTGGTTCATGCCGGCGACTCCGGTGCTGTCTAACGGTGGCACCGGGCGCGGCCTGCCGATCAGCTGCTATCTGAACAGCGTATCTGACAGCCTGGATGGCATCGTTGGCACCTGGAACGAGAATGTGTGGCTGGCCTCACGCGGCGGCGGCATCGGCACCTATTGGGGCAATGTGCGCGGCATCGGCGAGCCGGTCGGCCTCAACGGCAAGACCAGCGGCATCATCCCGTTCGTGCGGGTGATGGACAGCCTTACGCTCGCCATCAGTCAGGGTTCCCTGCGCCGTGGTTCGGCGGCGGTCTATCTCGACGTGTCGCACCCGGAGATCGAGGAGTTCCTCGAAATCCGCAAGCCGTCGGGCGATTTCAACCGCAAGGCGCTGAACCTGCACCATGGCGTGCTGATCACCGACAAGTTCATGGAGGCGGTGCGCGACGGCGACAAGTTCGATCTGGTCAGCCCGAAGACTGGCGAGAAGCGCGCCGAAGTCGATGCCCGCGCGCTGTTCACCAAGCTGGTGGAAACACGGCTGGCCACCGGCGAGCCCTACATCATCTTCATCGATGAAGTGAACCGCACCATGCCCAAGCACCAGCGTGATCTGGGGCTGAAGGTGTCGACGTCGAACCTGTGTTCCGAAATCACCCTGCCCACCGGGCCGGACCATCTGGGCAATGATCGCACCGCGGTGTGCTGCCTGTCGTCGCTGAATATCGAAACTTGGGACCAGTGGCACGACCAGCCGCAGTTCATCGAGGATTGCATGCGCTTCCTCGACAATGTGCTGCAGGATTATATTGATCGGTCCGAACCGGCGATGGCGCGGGCCGCCTATGCGGCCATGCGCGAACGTTCGGTGGGCCTGGGTGTGATGGGCCTGCACAGCTTCTTCCAGGCGCGCGGCCTGCCGTTCGAAAGCGCGCTGGCCAAGAGCTGGAACAAGAAGATCTTCAAGCATATCCGCGCCCAGGTCGATCAGGCATCGATGAACTTGGCGGTTGAACGCGGGCCGTGCCCAGACGCTGCCGACATGGGCGTGATGGAGCGGTTCAGCTGCAAGATGGCGATCGCGCCGACGGCCAGCATTTCCATCATCTGCGGCGGCACTTCGGCCTGCGTCGAGCCGATCCCGGCCAACGTCTATACCCACAAGACGCTTTCGGGCAGCTTTGTCGTCAAGAACCCCTATCTTGAGAAGTTGCTGATTTCCAAGGCGAAGAACAGCGACGCGGTGTGGAATTCGATGCTGGAACACGGCGGTTCGGTGCAGCATCTTGAGTTCCTGACTCCCGATGAAAAGGCCACATATCGGACCGCCTTCGAGATCGACCAGCGCTGGCTGATCGAGCTGTCGGCCGATCGCACGCCGTTCATCGATCAGGCGCAATCGCTGAACCTGTTCATCCCGGCCGATGTCGAAAAGTGGGACCTGCTGATGCTCCACTATCGCGCCTGGGAACTGGGCATCAAATCGCTTTATTATCTGCGTTCGATGAGTGTACAGCGGGCTGGGTTCGCTGGCGGCGGCGTTGAAGCCGACAACACGAGCGAAGCCCCGGTCATCCAAGTCGAGCGGCGTGATTACGACGAGTGTATCGCTTGTCAGTGAAGCGTTTCAGCTTGCCCTGCCATACCGCGGGGCGATCCACCGGCCGGGATGCTTCCCGGCTGGACGGTGAGGGGGTCGTGGCGATGCATTCCACGACGTGTGGCCACGACCCCCTCCCAACCGTAGGCCAAATGGTTGTTCAAGCCGGGGCCGTTGTTGCGAGTGGGCGTGCCTTCGGCGGGATGCGTATCGCCTCCAGTGGATGTTCGACGGTGCCGATGGGTGTCGCGGCGCTGCAGGCAAAGTTCTCGTGTTCCACGGCTGGTGCGGGTGCAAGGCGCACCAGCCGTGCAACATTGTCCTCGCTTTCGCAGGCGTTCCGGGCCGACCCACTGATGGTCCGGAGGCAAGCGAAGGGCGGGTGCAGGGGTTTGGCCCTTGTCCGCCGAAGGCCTAGTTTTTCCCCCAGTAATCCAGTTGTTTCTTCAATCATTAGTGAAGGATTTTGAACCATGCCGTTGCTTCAGGCATCCAAGTCGTACAAGCCCTTTGAATATCCTTGGGCATATGACTTCTGGAAACGTCAACAACAGATCCACTGGATGCCGGAAGAGGTGCCGTTGGGTGAGGATTGCCGTGACTGGGCGCAGAAGCTGACCGATCACGAGCGCAACCTGCTCACCCAGATCTTCCGTTTCTTCACGCAGGCCGATGTCGAGGTGCAGGATTGCTACCACGACAAATATGGCAGCGTGTTCAAGCCGACAGAAGTCAAGATGATGCTGACGTCGTTCTCCAACATGGAAACGATCCACATCGCCGCCTATAGCCACCTGCTCGATACGATCGGCATGCCCGAAAGCGAGTACAGCGCCTTCCTCAACTATAAGGAAATGCGCGACAAGCATGATTACATGAGCACGTTCGGCGTGAGCAATAACGAGGATATTGCCAAGACGCTGGCGATGTTCGGCGGCTTCACCGAAGGTCTGCAGCTGTTCGCTTCGTTCGCGATGCTGATGAACTTCCCGCGCTTCAACAAGATGAAGGGCATGGGCCAGATCGTTTCGTGGAGCGTGCGCGATGAATCGCTGCACTGCGAAGGCATCGTGAAGCTGTTCCACGCTTTCTGTGCCGAAACCGGCGTGCTCAACAGCCGAATCCGCGACGATATCGCCGATGTGTGCCAGCGTACCGTGCGCCTGGAAGATGCGTTCATCGATCTTGCCTTCGAACAGGGCCCGGTTTCCGGCATGGCGCCCAAGGATATCAAGCGCTACGTCCGTTACATCGCCGATTGGCGCCTGAAGCAGCTCGGCCTGCAGCCGATCTATATGATCGAGGAACACCCGCTGCCGTGGCTGACGCCGCTGCTCAATGGGGTGGAGCACGCCAACTTCTTCGAAGCCCGCTCGACCGAGTATAGCAAGGCCGCGACCAAGGGCGACTGGAACGAAGTGTGGAACGCCTTTGACAGCCGCAAGGCCGCCAAGATTGCCAGCGAAACCCAGCCGGCCAACACCGATGACGCCCAGGGCGGGCTGCTCGGAGTGGCCGCGGAGTAAGCGCTGGATTTACCACCTGATCGAACAAGCGGCGCGCCGGCCCTCGGCGCGCCGCTTTTCTTTGTGGGTCGGTGCGCCCGCTGCAGCGAAGTTGGCCCCAGCAGTGCTGTGGATGCTGGCCTACGCCAGCATGGCGACGGCTTTTTTGCGAGGGACGCTCCTAACAAACGGGTGCAGGGACGATACCCTGCCTGCCGGAGGCCCAATTCTTCCTATCTCAGGAAAGGAATTTGCCTGCGATCAAGTCAGTTTGCGCCCCACCCAGACGACGCGTCCGATGATGTGGATGGCGCTGGGGTCGCAGTCGGGCCAGCTGGGGTATGCGTCGTTGTCGGAGTGGATGGTGAGACGGCGGCTGGCGGGGTTGAGGGAGAGGCGTTTGACGAGGAGGGCATCGTCGACGCGCAGCACGTAGATGCCGTCGCGCGCAGCGGACTGGTCGTGGGTGTCGATGAGGATCTGATCGCCGTGAGCGAGGGTAGGTAGCATTGAATCGCCTTCGACGGAGAGGATGGCGAGGGCTTCGGGGGGAGATTGGGCGAGATCGCGGACAAAGCCGGCTTGAAAGGCGATGCGGGCCGTTGGGGCTTCGGCGTCGGGCAATGACCCTGGTCCTGCAGACGCGCGGACCTGATATTGCGGGATCAGCACATAATCATCGGCAGCGCGGGCGAGGCCGGGGCGTGGCAGAATGGCGCGCCCTTCCTCTGTCGGGCCGCCGAGCAGATGTTCGGCGATACCGAAGTGGCTGGCCAGGATGCGGCGATCGGACTCCGACAGGCGGCGCGGCACGCCGCGCTTGATGAATTGCTGAACATAACTGGCATTCCGGCCGAGCAGGCGTGACAGCGAGGCATAATCCTCGCCACGCGATGCGATCAGCGCGTCCAGCCGTGTCCGGATGGCGGTGCTGTCCATAGGTGTGGGCCTCCTCTCCAAGCCCACGAAGGGCCTATAGCACTGGTTTTTTCCCTAGACTAGTAGGATTTGGGTAGGAATAAAGTGAGACATCAGCCGAATCGCGAGGGATAGGCTGATAATGTGTCCAATCCGAATAGGGAGTGAACGACATGAGCTTGTTGCCTGTCGTGGAGCGCCATTTGCGCGCTCACAGCGTACCACCCTCGCGCTTTGGCCGGCTGGTGACCGGCGATCCGCGATTCGTCTTCGATCTGCGGCGCGGCCGGGAACCGCGCGCCGCCACGCGGGATCGCGTGCTGGCCCATATTGCCCGCACTGAAGCTGTCAACCGCCAGAAGAAGGAAATGCCCCATGCGTCCGCAAACTGATCGTGCCCAGGCTGCCATCCTGCGCGCGGTCGCTGCCATCGCGGCACCGTTCGGGGCGCGGGTGGTGATCGAGGAACTGCGCGCTCGCGATTGGGCGAGCCTGACGTTGACCGGCACGCGCCATGAACTCGATGTGCGGCTGGATGGGGTGGGTGCAGCCGCCGCGCTGGCCGCGCTGGCCGCGCTGGGTGAACGCCTGGCCCACGAAACCATCAGCATTGCCGGGCAGATCCTGGCCGAAGCCGTGGTGGAACCCGGCACCGCCGATGACGAGGGCGTGGCAATGACCATCTGTGCCCTGGTGATCAACGACTGAACCAAACGGACGATCGCCTGTCGCGCCAGCACCCGGGGGGAGTGCTGGCTGGCGGCGGACAGCCCCGCTGCGACAAACTTGAGCGCTGCTCAAAAACACTTGCCAGCCCGAGCCGACGTGGGCAGGCTGTGAGTCGCAATCAAACCTGCCGGTCGCCACTGGCAGCAACAGAGTCGGCAGGCACGCACATGGTCACCAACAGGGTCACCCGAGCCGTTCGGCCAGCGCCACGTGCCAGCGCAGCCACACTCTTCATTCTGGGCCCCACTCTGGGCATGGCCACCATGCTGACGGCCTGCGGCGAAACCACTGCGCCGCCGCCGGCTCCGGAGCCGGCCGTGCCGGTGCGGGTGGTGAGCGTGGCGCCGGTGAGCGGCGTGACCTTGCTGGATGTGGCCGGCACCGTACGGCTGAAGCGCGAAACGCCGCTGGCTTTCAATACGCCGGGGCGCATCGCTGCCATATTGGTGCGCGAAGGCGACAAGGTGCAGGTCGGGCAGCTGCTGGCGCGGCTCGACACCACGGCGCTGGGCGCAAACCAGGCATCGGCAATGGCCGAAGTGGTGCGGGCACAGGCCGATGTGAAACGCGCCGAAGATCTGTTTGCAAAGGGCTGGGTGACGGCGCCGCGGGTGGAACAGGCGCGGGCGACGATGGTGGCCGCACAGGCGCGGGTGCGGGCGGCGGGTTTTGATGTCACCCTGGCATTCTTGCGCGCACCGGCTGCCGGCGTCGTGCTGGCGCGGCCGGTGGAACCGGGCCAGATCGCCCAGCCCGGCCAGGCGATCCTGACCATTGGCGAGATGAATCAAGGCTTTGTGATGCGGCTGCCGCTGGCCGACCGTGATGCGGCGCGGGTGCGGCAGGGACAACCGGCCACGGTGCACATCCCGGCGCTGGGTGCGGAAATGCTGCAGGGCCAGGTGAGCGAAGTGGGTGCGCGCGGCGATGATGGCACCGGCACTTTCCGCATCGAAGTGAAGCTGCCGGTGGACAAGCGCCTGGCGTCGGGCCAGATCGGTACCGCCCGGCTGACGCTGGGGCCGGCTGAACCGGGTGCGCCGATCAGCGTGCCGGCCACCGCGGTGTTTGCCGCGCGGGCCGATGAAGGCTTTGTCTACGTGCTGGAGCCGGTGACGCGCCGGGTGCGACGCCGCCAAGTGGCGCTGGGCACGGTGAGCGATGCCGGCGTGGTGGTGACAGCCGGCCTGAAGCCCGGTGACCAAGTGGTGACCACGGGCATCGACCGGCTGCGTGAAGGCCAGGTGATCGAGGTCGCCCCAAATTCAGTGCCTGCCGGGAGGCGGGCGGGCAAGTGAATGGCATAATCCGCTTTGCCATTCAGCGTTGGCAGATCACGCTGGTGGTGTTTCTGGCGCTGGCGGCGCTGGGACTCTCGGCGTTTTTCACCATCCCGCGATCGGTTGATCCGCATTTCCCGTCGCCGTTCATCAGCGTGATCGCCAACGTGCCGGGGGCCGAACCGGCCGATATGGAAACCACCATCGCCAAGCCGATCGAGGATGTGATCCAGGGCCTGGATGGCATCGTGAAGGTGGAATCGCGATCGACGGATTCCACCGCCATCATCACCGGCGAATTCAGCTGGGATGGCGATCCGGAAAAAAACTATGACGAGATTGTGCGGGAAGTGAACGCCATTCGGCAGAATCTGCCAAGCGCGCTGACCCGGCTGGAATTCCAGAAATCGCGGACCACCGAAGCGGCAGTGCTGCAATTCGCACTCGTATCAGACACGGCGAGCTACCGCCGGCTGGAAAAGGTCGCCAAGGACCTGCGCGAGCGGCTGATCCGGGTGCCGGGCGTGCGGGCCGCGCGGGTGTTTGCCTTGCCCACGCCGGAAATGCGGGTGGCGCTCGATACGGGCCGCATGGCGCAGATCGGCATCCCGGTCACCGCTGTCACGGATGCCCTGCGCGGTGGTGGCCAGGATCTGCCACCGGGCGCCGTGCAAGCCGGCGAAGCCCGGCTGAACGTGCAGGCCGGCGGTGCATACAAGAGTGTCGCCGACGTGGGCGATGAGCCCGTGCGAGCCCGCGATGGCCGGATCGTGCGGGTAAAGGATATTGCCAGCGTTGGCTGGGCTTATGAGGAACAGCCGCATTTCGCCCGTTACAACGGCAAGCGCGCGGTGTGGGTGACGATGACCCAGAAGGATGGGCTGAACGTGCTTGATATCCGCAATGGCGCGGTGGCGGCGGCAAATGAATATCGCAAGCTGCTGCCGCCCGATGTGCAATTGCAGGTGGCGTTTGACCAGAGCGACGATATCGCCCGCAAACTGGGGCAATTGGGCCGCGATTTCGGTATTGCGCTGGGCCTGGTGCTGATTACGCTGCTGCCCTTGGGCTGGCGGGCGAGCATCGTGGTGATGGTATCGGTGCCACTCAGCCTCGCCATGGGTGTGGCGGTGCTGAGCTGGAGCGGGTTCACGCTCAACCAGCTGGCGATTTCGGGCTTCATCATCGCGCTGGGCCTGCTGGTGGATGACAGCATCGTGGTGACGGAAAATATCGCCCGCCATCTGCGGATGGGCAAGACGCGCGAACAGGCCGCCATCGATGGCACCAGCCAGATCGCCGTGGCGGTGATCGGCTGCACCTTTGTGCTGCTGTTTGCTTTCCTGCCGCTCACCATGCTGCCCGAAGGCGCCGGCAAGTTCACCCGAAGCCTGCCGGTGGCGGTGTTGGGCACGGTGGCGGCGTCGCTGCTTGTCAGCCTCACCATCGTGCCGTTCCTGGCCAGCCGCCTGTTGCCACGCGAGGAAAGCGAGCATGGCAACCGCTTTCTGCAGGCAGTGAACAGCGGCATCCACCGCTTCTATCAGCCGGTGCTGCACTGGGGTCTCACCCATCCGTGGCGGGCGATGGGCGTTTCGACGCTGCTGATCGTTTCCGGTTTTGGCCTGGTGCCCCTGATCGGCTCCAGCCTGTTTCCGCCTGCTGAAACGCCCTATTTCACCGTGCAGGTCACGGCCAGCGAAGGCACCGCCATTCCGGCCACCACCAGGGCCGTGCTGGCGGTGGAGGAGGCGCTGAAGGGTGAGCCGAACGTGACCGGCATCGCCAGCAATATCGGCCGCGCCAACCCGCGCATCTTCTACAACCAGGTCAACAATGATCAGCGCAGCAACATCGGCGAGGTGCTGGTGACGCTGAAAGCCTGGGACAAGCCCGGCAGCCCGGAGATGGTGGAGCGACTGCGCGCCAAGCTTGCCAAGGTACCGGATGCACAGTTCGTGGTAAAGATTTTCCAGAACGGCCCGCCCATCGACGCGCCGATCCAGTTGCGCATCATCGGCCCGGAACTGGATGTGCTGAAGCGGCTGGCGGCGGAGACCGAGGCGGTAATGCGCACCGTGCCGGGCACGCGCGATGTGCGCAATCCGGTGGCGGTCGACACGCCGCGGCTCAATCTTGGGTTGGACAGTGACAAGGCCGCCCTGTTGGGTGTGGCGCCGGGTGCGCCGCGGCGGGCGCTGCGGCTGGCGCTGGCCGGCGAGACCGCCGGTCGCTTCCGCGATGTGGAAGGTGACAGTTATAACGTCGTCGTGCGCCTGCCGTTGGCGGAGCGGCACAGTATCAGCGTGCTCGATGATATCTACCTGCCCGGCAACCAGAGCGCGGTGCCGCTGCGCGAGATCGCGACGCCCTATCTTGATTCGGCGCCGCCGCGCATCAACCGGTCCCGTCAGAGCCGAGTTGTCTATGTCGATGCCCAGGTGCTGGATGGCTATCTCATCGCCAAGGTCAACGATGCGGTAGTGCAGGCGGTGCAGGGCCAGGTGAAGATGCCGGAAGGCTATCGCCTCGAAGTCGGCGGTGAGGCGGAAACGGCGGCGAAGAGCTTTGGCGGGCTGGGTCCGATCATCGCGCTGGCTGTGTTCGGCATCTTGGCAGTGCTGGTGATCGAATTCGGCCGCTTCCGCGAAACGCTCGTGGTGGCCGGCGTCATCCCCCTCGGCCTGTTCGGCGGGCTGGTGGCGCTGTTTCTCACCGGGAACAGTCTCAGCTACACCGCCGTCATCGGTTTCGTCGCGCTGATTGGGATTGAGATCAAGAACAGCCTGCTGCTGGTCGATTTCACCACCCAGCTGCGCGAAGCCGGCCGGCCGCTGCGCGAAGCCATCGAGGAAGCCGGCGAAGTGCGTTTCCTGCCCGTGTTGTTGACCAGCGTGACGGCGATCGGCGGCCTGCTGCCGCTGGCCTTGTCCGGCTCCGGCCTCTATTCGCCGTTGGCCTGGGTGATCATCGGCGGGCTGGTATCGTCCACCGTCCTTTCCCGCGTTGTCACGCCGGTGATGTATCTGCTGATCGTGCAGGGCGACAAGGCCGTCACTGCAACCGTTGATTGACAGTCACGGCAAAGATCATGTGACACTGTGGCAATTTGAAGCAGCGCTTCATTGCGCCCAGGCCATCACAGGTTTATGGCGGGAGCCATGAAGCGTAACACCGGACAAGACTTGGAGCTCGTGAAGCAGTGGCGGCCCGCCACGCAGATGGTGCGCGGCGGCACCATGCGCACAGAGGTGGGCGAAACCTCCGAAGCCATCTTCATGACGTCAGGCTATTGCTATGACAATGCCGAAGAAGCGGCTGCGCGCTTCCGGGGTGAGCGGCCGGGCATGACCTACAGCCGCCTGCAGAACCCTACGGTGGAGATGCTGGAAAAGCGCATCGCCCTGATCGAAGGTGCCGAAGCCGCGCGGGCCACCACCACCGGCATGGCGGCGATGAGCGGCATGCTGCTTTCCACCCTGTCGGCCGGGGATCATTTGGTCGCGGGGCGTGCGCTGTTCGGGTCGTGCCGGGTGCTTGTGGATAGCATCCTGCCGCGCTTCGGCATCGAAACCACCACGGTGGATGCCCGCGATTTGGACGCCTGGGCCAAGGCGCGCCGCCCGAACACCAAGGCGTTCTTCCTCGAAACGCCCACCAATCCGGGGCTGGACCTGTGCGATATCCGCGCCATTGCCGATGTTGCCCATGATGCCGGCGCGCTGGTGATGGTGGACAACGCCTTTGCCTCGCCGATCGTGCAGAAACCGCTGGAACATGGCGCCGATATCGTCGCCTACAGCGCCACCAAGCTGATGGATGGGCAGGGCCGCGTGCTGGCCGGTGCCGTGGTTGGCAGCGAAAAGTGGATCAACGACACCTATCTGGCATTCGCGCGCCACACCGGGCCCAATCTGTCCCCGTTCAACGCCTGGGTGGTACTGAAGAGCCTTGAAACGCTGGATCTGCGCGTGCGCCGCCAGTGTGACAATGCGCTGAAACTGGCCGCCTGGTTGGAAAGCCGGGTGCCGCGGCTGGTGTATCCCGGCCTGCCCAGCCATCCGCAGCACGCCCTGGCGCTGCGCCAGATGACAGCGGGCGGCACCATCGTCGCCATGCATCTTGATGGCGGCCGGCCCCAGGCGCAGGCGCTGCTCGATGCGCTCACCATAATCGATATTTCCAACAATCTGGGTGATTCCCGCACCCTGATGACGCATCCGGCCAGCACCACCCATGCCAGCGTTTCGGAAGCGGTGCGTGCCGAAATGGGCATCACCGAAGGCATGTTGCGGCTGAGTGTGGGCCTGGAAGATGTGGACGATCTGATCGACGATCTTGATCAGGCGCTGAAATCGGCCGGCCTATGACGGGGATGATCGGCCAGATCTTCCCCTACGCCGAAACCACCGGCGGCATTACCGTGCGTGTCGCTCCCCATTATCTCCCCGATCAATCCGATCCCGAACGCGGCTATTATGTCTGGGCCTATCATGTGCGGGTGGAAAATGCCGGCCTGGTGCCGGTGCGGCTGATGGCGCGGCGCTGGCTGATCACCGATGGCGATGGCCGCACCGAACAGGTGGAAGGCGATGGCGTTGTGGGCGTGCAGCCGCTGATCGCGCCGGGCGGCGCCTATGATTATGTCTCGGGCTGTCCGCTGGCCACCGCGTCGGGCCGCATGCAGGGCCGTTATGTGATGATGGGCGAAGACGGCGTGCGCTACACGGTCGTTATCCCGGCCTTTGCGCTGGACGTGCCAGTCGGCCGCCCGCCAGTGCATTGATTGCGGCGCGCAGGCCAGCCATTCTCTCCCCATGAAGCGCACCCATCTGCCCATGAATGCCCTGCGCGTGTTTGAAGCGGCCGCGCGCCACCTGTCGTTCACGCGCGCTGCCGATGAACTGGCTGTCACCCCGGCGGCCGTGGGCCAGCAGATCCGGGCACTGGAAGAAACGCTGGGCGTCGTGCTGTTTCGCCGGCTGACCCGCAATCTTGAACTCACTCACGAAGCCGAACAGGCGCTGCCGGCGCTGCAACAAGGCTTCCTGGCCTTTGAAGAGGCGGTGCGGGTGATGCAGGCCGGGCAGTCCAGCCGTGTGCTCTCCATCGCGGCGCCGCGCGCACTGGTGGCCAAGTGGCTCACCGCCCGGCTGGCCGACTATGGCCGGCAGCACCCGGAACTGCGCTTTTCCATCGCCGCCCATGAAGACGGCGAGATGGATTTCACCCAGGCCAATCACGATCTGGCCATCCATTTCGGCGGTGAGCCGCAGGCCGAGGGCATTCATGGCCGCACCTTGGGCGATGAGCTTTTGATCACGGTGGCGGCGCCCAGCACCGGGCCAGACGCGCCCAATATCTTGTCGTGCATCGCACACCCGCTCGATCCCGAAACGCCCTGCGTTGAAAGCGCGCTGACGGTGGCAGACCCTGGCCTTGCTATCGATGCGGCCGCAGCCGGGCTGGGCAAGACGCGGGTGCCAGCCTTGCTGGCCGCCGCAGATCTCGCCTCGGGGCGCATCATCGCGCTCGATGCGGGTGTGCCCGCCGCCGGCGCCTGGTGGCTCACCGCGCCCACGCCGCAATGGCGCCAGGCCAAGGTGCGGGCGCTGGTGGCCTTCCTGATCAGCTGAATCAGCCGCGTCAGCGGTTTTCGATCACGTCGCGCCGTCCGGCAGCGGCGGTTTCGCACGCGCGATTGCGGTGATCCGTAACGGGTGAAAACGGCCCGCCCATCCCTCCGAAATGGCCCCATCTTCGGTCCGAGTCAGCGGCTGCTGGCGGTATGGTTGTTAACGAATTAACCATGAAAACTGTCGAAAAACTTTACATTTCGGGAACTTAATGATTTGACAGGAAAATATTAAGGTACTTGAATCGCTCAGAAACTTACAAAATCGTTAAATTGGTATGAATTTTGCATGTATGTTTGCGGCTGGGTGTCACGACGATGCTCAGACGGGGCCAAAGCCAACGAGGGAGTTGCTGCTATGAGTAAGTTTCTGAAGACCGCGATCGCCGCTGCTGCGCTCGCCATGATGCCGATGGCCGCGCAGGCCGCTACGACCGTGTCTATCGTCAGCTTCACCGCCAACCAGGCCGGTCCGAACCTGACCTATAAGGACAACGGCGCCCCCGGTTGGACCCTGTCCACCGTCACACCGAAGAGCGTGCTGGTCACGCTGGAAGACTTCTCCGGCAACTTCGTGTCGGGCGTCGCGGCCAACCTGTCGTTTACCGGCACCGGCACCAGCTTTGCCGTGAACACCTCGGGCAGCCTGTGGTCGCAAGCGTTCACCGGTGGCACCGTGTCGTTCACCAACACCGCCGCCTTCGTTCTTGGCTCGACCGTTTATGCGGCTGGCTCGAACATCCTGACGCTCAGCTTCACCGGCGGTGAGCTGTCGGCCAACGTTCCTGGCACGGCCGGTAACGCGCTGGTGTCGATCCCGGGTGATGGCTTCTCGAACGTGTCGAGCGATTTCCTGAGCTTCCCGCCGATCCAGCTGACCGACTTCTCGATCAGCCTTGCCAACGTGGTTCCGGGCTTCACCTTCACGCCGGGCGGCCTTGGCAGCCAGGCCAATGCTCGTTTCCAGAACTTCAACGCGCGCGGTTCGGGTGACTTCACCGCCACCGTGCCGGAACCGTCCACCTGGGCGATGCTGCTGCTGGGCTTCGGCCTGATCGGCTTTGCCCGCCGTCGTCAGGTCGCTGCCGCGGCCTGATCGGGTTCGCTTGGGGTCAGGCCCGTGTGTCGGCAATGCCGTCACGAGGGCCGGGCCTGACCCTGAGTACACGGACTGCCAACGGCTGACGGTCGCCCGGCACTGGCAGAATTAAAAAAAAGTATAAAAAGTTAACAAATACCTAATTCAAGTTGCACTGTTGTCATACTTTATTGATGATCATGAACATGACGTCGGGGGGCGACTCGCTTCCCACCAATGCGAGGGCAAACATCATGAAACTCGGTACAATCATTGCCGCTGCGGCGATCGCCGCAAGCGCGCTGCCGGCCGCTGCGGCCGTTCCGCTGGTGAACTCGCCGATCACGGTCACGACGGCTGATGTGGGCAAGGCCTTCACCTACAATTTCAACGGTATCGTTGATGAGGTTGAACAACCTGGCCTTGCGGCTGCGATCACTTTTACGCTGACTGGTTTTGTCGGAAATGCGTGGACCTTTTCGGCGGCCATCAACAACAATCTGCCAAACACGCCGGTTGCCGGTCGGATCACAAGCTTCGGCTTCAACAGCAGGCCCGATATTGCGGCAGTGACGCCATTGTCCGGGCCGTTCATGGCCTCGCAACTCAACGGCAGTTTCCCGCAGACTGGTGGTGGGACCACGATTGATTTCTGCCTTGAGGATCAAGCGGGCGGCGGTTGCGGCGGCGGAGGAAACGGCGTGTTCAATAACACATCAGCCCTCCAGACGTTCACGCTGACCCTCGCCGGTTCACCCACGACGTCGGCGACCTTCAACAACTTCATTCTCCGTTGGCAGTCGGTAGCCGGTAATTTCCAGGGCACCTCCGGCATCGGCATGGGGACCGGTGGTGGTGGCTTTGATCCGGGCGGTGGTGAGGTGCCGGAACCGGCGACCTGGGCCATGTTGCTCACCGGTTTTGGCCTGGTCGGCTTTGCCGCCCGCCGTCGCCGCGGCGCGCTGAGCGTTTCGGCCTGATCAAGCGCTGATCGAAATTTGGCCGGTCTCCAATCGGGGGCCGGCCTTTTTCGTTGTCGCGGCTTGCCGCCTTCGGGCGCGGCATGCACGCGTAGGTCTTGCCAAAGCGCCGGCCTCGCGCCATCGCAGCAGATCTACGCACAAACAGGGGCAATGCGATGGTGACGATGCGATCGATGGTGGCAGTGGCGGCTTTGCTGGCGGGAACATCGCCCGTTCTGGCTGCCGAAGCGCCGCTCACTGCGCTTGCCGCCGGCGTGAGCGAGGCCGAATTGAAGGCCAGCATCACCGCGTTGGTGGGTTTCGGCACCCGCCATTCGGCCAGCGACACCACCAGCCCGACCCGCGGCATCGGCGCCGCCCGCCGCTGGACCGAAAGCCGTTTTCAGGCGTTCAACGCTGCCTGCGGCAATTGCCTGACCATTGAAAAGCCCGCGCAGGTGTTCACCGGTGATCGCCTGCCCAACCCGACCGAGATCGTGGACGTGCTGGCCATCCAGCGCGGCACCACCGATCCGGACCGGTTCATCATCATTTCCGCTCATATCGACAGCCGCAACAGCGATCCCAACGATGCCAAGGGCGATGCGCCAGGCGCCAATGATGATGGCAGCGGCACCGCCGCCGTGATCGAAGCGGCGCGCGTGCTTTCGCAGCACAAGTTCCCCGCCACCATCGTTTATGCTGTGCTGTCGGGTGAGGAGCAGGGACTGAACGGCGGCAAGGTGCTGGCCGACTACGCCCGCGCCAAGGGCTGGGTGGTTGAAGCCGACCTAAACAACGACATCATTGGGAACAGCACCGGCATTGGCGGCATGAAGGATTCGGGCCATGTCCGCGTGTTTTCCGAAGGCACCAAGGCCGTGGAAAGCGCCGCTCAGGCCAACCGCCGCCGCTACAACGGTGGCGAGAATGATTCGCCCAGCCGCAACGTGGCGCGCTTCCTCGACCGCCTTGCCGACCACAACATCGACGGTTTGGATGTGAAGATGATCTATCGCACCGACAGGTTCGGCCGCGGCGGCGATCAGACCCGTTTGCTGGAAGAAGGCTATCCGGCGGTGCGCATCACCGAGTCCGTGGAACATTATGACCGCCAGCACCAGAATGTGCGGGCGGAAAATGGCCGCTCCTATGGCGATCTCATCCCCGGCGTCGATTTCCAGTATCTCGCCAAGGTGACCAGGTTGAACGTGGCCGGCCTGGCTGCGTTAGCCCGCGCTCCGATGCCGCCGGCCGTCACTATCCAGCGCGACGCCGGTTCCAATACCAAGGTGAGTTGGACCCCGGTGAAGAATGCTGCCGGCTACAAGATCTGGTGGCGCGACACCACCGCGCCGCAATGGCAATACAGCCGCACCGCCGCGTCCGCTGCCACGTCGCTGGTGCTGGAACATGTGTCGATCGATGATTGGCTTTTTGGCGTTGCCGCCGTGGCCGCCGATGGCAGCGAAAGCCCGATCGCCTATCCGGGCGACGCCGGCAACTTCATCAGCAACCCGCCATTCCCGTCGCCGCAGCCGCGGCCCTGAGCGCTTTCCGTCACCCCGGCGAAAGCCGGGGTGAGGTGATGGGTCAAGCCCCGGCTATAACCGGGCGACCGATCAACGCCGCCGCGTCCGGCGCCAGCATCCGCGTCTGTCCGGTAATCGGGTGGCGAACGGCGAGCAAATTCTGATTGCGCGCGAGCAGCAGCCACCACTGGCCGTCGCGGGTGAGCAGCAGCGCCGGCCTGCCCGCCACCAGATCGACGGTCAACAGCGGCTCTGCCGGCGAAGGTGGCGCACCTGCTTCCCAGACGATTTCAACCATTGTTTCCTGATCATCGTCGTTGGCATCGGTCCACGCGCCTGCAACGGCCAGCAGCGCGTCGCGGCCGGTGCGGGCGCCGATGCGGGCCGCCACCTGTTCGGGCGTGAAGCGCACGCCGCGCGCTTGCCAGCAGGTGATGAGCGCCGCCACCAGCGGATCGGCCGGCTCTGCCCGCGCTGGATTGGCGAGCAACAGTGGCAGGGCCAGCAGGATACGGCGATTGATCATGCCAGCAGCCTAGCCGGCTCGGCGCTATCCTGCTAGGCGGCGCGCATCATGTTGTCTGTTCAAAACCTCACCGTTCGCCTTGGCGGGCGCGCCATCATTGACGGCGCCAGCGCCACGCTGCCGCCGCGCGGCTGTGTTGGCCTGATCGGCCGCAACGGCGCCGGCAAATCCACGATGATGAAGGTGATGGCCGGCACCATCGATCCGGATGGCGGCAGCATCGAACGGCCGCGCGGCACCCGGCTGGGCTGGCTGAAGCAGGAAGCCCCAATGGGCCAGGGCACGCCGTTTGAAACCGTGCTGGCCGCCGATACCGAACGCGCCGCGCTGATCGCCGAGGAAGACGCCGGCGCCAGCCCTGAGCGCGTTGCCGACATCCACGAGCGGCTGATCGCTATTGATGCTCACACCGCCCCCGCTCGCGCTGCGCGAATCCTGGTGGGCCTGGGATTTGACGAGGACATGCAGGGCCGTCCGCTCGACAGCTATTCAGGTGGTTGGCGCATGCGTGTGGCGCTGGCGGCGCTGCTGTTCACCCGGCCCGATGTGCTGTTGCTCGACGAACCGTCGAATCACCTCGATCTTGAATCGGCCTTGTGGCTGGAAAATTTCCTGAAATCCTATCCCGGCCTGATCGTGCTGATCAGCCACGAGCGTGATCTGCTGAACCGGGTTGCAGGCATGATCCTGCACCTCGAAGGCGGCAAGGTGCAGCTTTATACCGGCAATTACGACAGTTTCGAACGGCAGCGCGCCGAACGGCTGGCGCAGCTGGAAGCCGCGCGCACCGCCCAGGCCACGCAACGCGCCAAGCTGCAGGATTATATCGCCCGCAACAGCGCCCGCGCCTCCACCGCCAAGCAGGCGCAGAGCCGGCAGAAGGCGCTGGCCAAGATGCAGCCGGTTGCCGAAGCGGCCAATGATCCGACGATGAAGTTCGATTTTCCCAGCCCGGAACCGCTGCGCCCGCCGCTGGTGACGCTGGATCATGCCGATGTCGGCTATGACGGGCGGGCGATCTTGAACGATCTCGATATCCGGCTCGATCCCGATGACCGGCTGGCGCTGGTTGGCCGCAACGGCAACGGCAAGACGACGCTGGCCCGGCTGCTGATCGGCCAGTTGCCGACCATGGCGGGCACGCGTTTTGCGTCGGGCAAGCTGAAAGTGGGCTATTTCACCCAATATCAGGTGGAGGAACTGGATGGCGATGCCACGCCGGTGCTGATGATGGGCCGCGCGATGAAGGGCTCCAGCCCCAGCGCCGTGCGGGCGCAGCTCGGCCGTTTCGGCTTCACCGGCCCGACAGCGGAGCAGCGCATCGGCACGATGAGCGGCGGGGAAAAGGCGCGATTGGCGCTGGCGCTGGTCACCCGCGATGCGCCGCACCTGATCGTGCTCGACGAACCGACCAACCACCTCGATATCGATTGCCGCGAAGCTCTGGTGCAGGCGCTGGCCGGCTATGAAGGCGCGGTGGTGGTGGTCAGTCACGATCGCCACGTCATCGAAGCCAGTGCCGATCGGCTTGTGCTGGTTGATGCTGGTCGTGCCAGCACGTTTGACGGCAGTATCGACGATTATGAAACGCTGATTCTGGCCGGCTCCAACGCCAACGCCGCTGCGCCTGCCGGCGCCAAGGCACAACGCATCGATCCCAAGGAAGCCCGGCGCCAGGCCGCGGCCCGCCGTGAAGCCGCCAAGCCGTTGCGTCAGGCGATGCTGGCGGCCGAAGCGCAGATGAACCGGCTGATTGCCGAACGCGAGGCGGTGGATGAGCAGATGACCCAGGCGCCGGCCGACATTACTGCCCTGATGCAGAAGCGCGGCGTGCTGGATGCCGGCATCACGGCCGCTGAAGATGCATGGGCCGCGGCCAGTGAGGCCTATGACGCGGCGGTGGCGGCGCCCTAAACCTCGATACTGACGATGCGGGTGAGGGCCGTGAGCAAGTTCACCCCGTCCCACACATTGCCGAACGCCAGCGCCTGACCGAACGGCACGATGCGATCGATGCCGTGCGGTCGGCTGGCGGCGAGCATGGCGCGCCAGTCGTCACCGCTGACGCCAAGGCTGGCGATGGTCTGCCAGTCGCGCTGCACCAGCGGGGCGAGGTCTTCGAGGCGCTCGATGCGGCGTTCGACGAAGAAGCCGTCGCTGGCGAGGCGGGTGAGGCGGGCGAGATCGGGCGTTTCGGTGACGCGCAGGCGATAATCGCTGGTGTCGCGGTGATGCACGGCCCCGGCGGCGGCCAGCTTCTGTTCGGCGACCAGTTTGTCTACGGCGGCGCGGGCAGCGAAGGGTTCGTCGGCGGCGGCGATGGCGGATTCAACCAACGGCCAGAACGTCGCCTGGGCGGCGGCCACGCGGGCGGCATCGCCGCGCCAGAACAGCGCGAGCGGCGAGGAACAGGCTTGCTGGCCGAAGGTGATGGCATCGAGCGCGAAGCGGCGGGCCTGTTCGGCCTGGTCGGGCGCGGCTGCCCAGGCAGCGGCGTCGATGACGGCGGCCGAGACCTTGCTTGGGAAGGTGAGCTCGCTGGCGTGCGGCGGCAGCGGGCTGGCGCGCACTTCGCGCACCGTGTCATCGCCGCCCCAGATCACCCGCACATCGGCATGGGCGGAGAGCGCATCGTTGATCGGCTTTTCGGCCGGATAACGCACAATCAAAAGGCAGGCGCGGACATCGTTGGGCAGGGTGGCCAGCGCTTCGTTCAGCAGGCGCAGCAGCAAGGTAAGCGCATCGGATTCGCGGCCGGAAACCCGCACGATGTTCACATTGCCGGCCAGCACGGAGAGCAGCGCCGAATAGAGGAACATCGTATCGACATTGCCGGGCGCGATGTGGAGGGCGAGGCCACGCGGGGCCCGGGTGAGGCCATCCTTGGGCGCGAGCTGCGCAAGACTGGCCGCGCGAGCCCAGAAGGCAAGCGCCACCATTTCCGGGCGGCTGCGCGCTGCCGGATCGGCCAGGATGGCCTTGCGCACCGCATCGACCAGCGCCAGCCGCTCCAGCGCGAACGGCGCGGCGCGCGGCGCGGCCAGCGTGGCGGCGATGCTGCCACCGGCCGGCGCCATGATGCTGATCTGGCGCTTGATATCGGGTGCGATGCTCATGCGGCCTGGGCTGTATGCGTATCGGAACAGCCGCGCATTTCGGCGGCCGGGATGCGGCCCAGCACGCGGAAGGTGCGGCCCATGCGACCGCACGGGCAATCATCTTCGCCGGTCAGCACGCCGCGATCTTCGGTGAGCAGGCTGTGGCCGGGGTAGGAGAGCGGGATGGCGGAAACGACCTGGATGATGCCTTCCTGGCCGATGCCGAGTGGTTTCCAATCGAGCGGATCGCGGATGATCACATCGGCAAAGCCGGGCGCGTGCAGGCGGCCATGATCACATTCCATGAACACCGATCCGACCTGTTCGACCATGCCATAGAAATTGTGGACATGATCGAAGCCGGCGCGTTCCAGGGCCACGGATTTGAACTGTTCGTTTGATACCGCTTCGTCTTCCAGCTTTTTCCAGCCGCCCGAATGGATCAGCACGCTGCCGGGGAAATCCAGCGTGATGCCAGCGCGTTCCAGCGCGGAGAGGAAATATTTCCACACCATGAAGGTGAAACCGAAGGCGAAGATCGGCTTGCCAGCGTGCTTTTCGGCAAATTCGGTGATGGCGGGCAGGTTGAGGCCCATGTCCTCATCGTTCAGCGCGTAAGTGTGGGCCCGGCCATAGGTCATCATGCCGAGGATGCCGGCGCCGCGCGCGGAAAAGCTGGTGCGGTCGCGGACCACGCCGGGGTGATCGATGATCAGCATCGGCCGGCGATCCTTGCCGATGAAATTGGTGGTGATGGCGGCCAGGGCGCGGCTTTGGGCCTGGGCGGTGGCCTGGTCGAGGTAGATGCGAGATGGCACCTGGCCGGTGGTGCCGGACGAGGTGAGTGTCTTGAACACGGCGTCGGCCGCTATCGACTTGAGGTCGAGTTCCTTGAACAGGCGTACCGGCAGGAACGGTACGTCGGCGATGCCAATGGGTGCAGAGCGGCCTTGTGCGGCGAGGATGCCGGCATATTGTGGGCAGTTTGCGGCGTGATGCAGCGTCAATTCGGCCAGCGCGGCGCCGAGCAGTCGGTTCTTTTCCGCCGCGTCGAGCGCGAACGGCGGGGCGGCCAGCACTGCATCGCGCGCCTGCATTGCTTCGCTCATGTTGCCGCCTCCCACGCCTGACCCAATGCGCCATACAGCAGCTTGCCTGAAGACGCACGCGGCAGGGACGCCACGGCTTTCACCATCAGGCCGCGCGGCGGGAAGGAAAAGGCGGCGATCAGCGCGGTGCGCACGGTTTCGGGGTCGCCGGCTTCGACAAGCACGCGCAACTGATCATCCTGCCCGAAGGACACGCCGGGCACGTCCATGCGGGCCAGCTGCGCGTCGATATCATCCAGATTCACCCGCGTACCGAACAGCTTGATCATACGGCTGGCGCGGCCGGTGATGGAAAGGACGTCGGCTTCATTGCGGCTGGCGAGATCGCCGGTCATCAGCACGCCGCCCAGCGCGTCTCCGCGCGCCAGATCAGCGGCGCCTTGGGCATAGCCCATCATGATGGCCGGCGAGGAGCAGCGCATTTCGCCGGAGACGCCGGGTTCGGTGATCACGCTGCCATCGGCCGCGATCAGATCGATGGTCACGCCGGGGATCGGCACGCCGATGGCGCCGGCGTGGCTGGCCAGATATTCGGGCGGCAGCCAGGTCAGGCGCGGGCCGGCCTCGGTCTGGCCATACATGGTGATGAAACGGCGGCCGTTGGCGGCGGCCCATTCGGCATATTTGGCGGCGACGGGGGCCGGCAGCTTGCCGCCAGCCTGGGTGAGGGTGATGAGTGTGGGCGTCGCCAGCCGGTCCAGCCCCAGCCGGCGGATGGCATCATAATGGAAGGGCACGCCCGACAGGCTGGTGGCGGCGCGGTTCTTGAGCCCGTCCCAGAATCCGGCCTGCATGACGCCGTGGGTGGTCACCTCGATGCAGGCGCCGACCAGCGCGTGGCTGTTGATGACGCTCATGCCGTACGAATAGCTGGTCGGCAGGGCGAGGAAGGGGCGCTCGTTGGCGGTCAGGCCTAGATAATCGGCGATGGCAGCTGCGTTGGCGAGCAGGGCGGCGGCGGTGAAGCGCGCCAGCTTCGGGCTGCCGGTGCTGCCGGAGGTGGAGAGCAGCACGGACAGATCGGGGTGCAGCGTCGTGCCGCCGGGGCCAAACGTGATGCCACCGTCGGGATCGATTATGGCATCGGGGCGATAGAGATCGACCAGCGCCGCCAGCCGCTCCGGCGCAAGGTCGTGCTCGATGGCCAGCGTGGCGTGATAACTGGCCAGCAGGGCCAGCCATGCCGCCACGGAGACGGCGCTGTTGGCGGTGCGCAGGAAGACGAGGGATCGCCGGCCGAGCGTGGCATCAAATCTGGCCTTGAGCGCCAGCACGTCGGCATAGCTCAATGCCGTGCCGTCATCATCCCGCACCGCCACGGCGTCGCCATGGCCGGCAAGAATCGCAGCCCAAGGGTTGCCGGTCGTCATGGCCGGCACGTCAGGCGTTCAGGCCGTGATGTCATATTTGGCCAGGATCGCGCGCACCTTGGCCACGCTCGACATGGCCACGATGTCGTCGGCGTCCAGCATGATGTCGAAATTGTCTTCCAGCGCGGTCACCAGCACCATGTGAGCGACAGAATCCCATTCCTTGATCGACTGGTAGGCAAGGCTGTCCACCACGCTGGCCGCATCGATCATGAGCGATTCCGCAAAGACTTCGGCAAGCGATTTCATCAGGCAATTCCCGGTAACAAAAGGTTGATGACCAATAACGGGTGGAGAGCCGTGAAATCAAGCGCTGGCTGTTTACATTGCCATCGCGCCATCCACCCCGATCACCTGCCCGCTGATATAGCGCGCGCCGTCGCCAGCCAGGAAAAGCACCAGCGGCGCGACATCCTCGGGCTGGCCAGTTCGGCCCAGCGCAATGCGCTCCACCAGGGCGGCGCGCTTGTCGTCAGGGATCCCGGCGGTCATGTCGGTTTCGATCGTGCCCGGCGCCACCGCGTTGACCCTGATGCCGCGGCCGCCCACTTCGCGCGCAAGGCTGATCGTGAGGCCGATCACCCCGGCCTTGGCGGCGCCATAAGCCGTGTGGCCGGGATAGCCGACCCGACCTATGATCGAGGTGAGATTGATGATCGAACCGCCGCCCGCACGCCCCATCAGCCGCACCGCATATTGGCAGCAGGTGAGCGTGCCGGTCAGGTTGGTGGCCAGCGTTTCAGCCATTAGCCCGGTGCTGGTCATCTCGATCACGGCATCTTTCAGCACACCGGCACTGTTGACCAATATGTCGAGCCGGCCGGCCTGTTTCTGCAGGGCCATGAAGGCGGCTTTGACCGCAGCCGGATCGGCGACATCGAAGGGCAGGGGGTGCAGTCGATCAGCCACGGCACTGCCGGCAATCATCGCCTCCACCGCCTCGGCACTACGGCCGCCGACGAACACGGTGGCGCCCGCACCGGCCAGCGCCAGCACGATGGCACGGCCAATGCCGCGGGTGCCGCCGGTCACCAAGGCGACGCGGCCGGAAAGATCGCTTGCCATGGCCTTACTCGGCTGCAGCAGCGGGGGCGGGAACGGCAGCCTCCGCCGAGCGCTTGCTTTCGCGATCGAGGATCAGGCCCCATTTGCCGGTGACGATGCCGGTTTCCAGCACCCTCGCCGGATTGCCGAACACAATGCTGCCCGGCGGCACGTCGCGCATCACCACGCTGCCCATCGAAACGATGCTGCCATCGCCCACGTTTACGCCCGGCATGATGATGCTGTGCGCGCCGATGCTGCAGCGGCTGCCGATCTTGGTATCGATGTGCAGGTTGCGCGTCATGTCGTGCGACAGGATGGTGGCACCGAACACGATGGCGGTATCTTC
>JAIXQM010000002.1 GCA_027485735.1 Sphingomonadales bacterium
AACACATACAGGCTGTGCAGCACGATCACCAACATCGAGAACACATCTTCCCAGAAGAAGCTGTCGTGGAACAGATACTGGCCGAAAACCACCTTTTCCCAAATGGCGCCGGTGATCATGATCGTGTAGAGCGCGACCGTCTTGACGACAACCGACCACGCCGCCCAATCATAGTTGCTGCCGGTGTTGAGATAATCGATCACCAGATACAAGCTGACCCCGAAAATCAGGAACTGCACCGGCGCCAACAGGCCCTGCACCAGCGTCCATTTCGAATTGTCACGCCGCACCCGCTCTTCCGGGGTGTACAGCGGCCGCGGCGCAGGCGGTGACAACGATGCAGACAAGCCTTCAGACCCCTCGGACATTACGCGAAAAACCCTATCATCCGGCCCCCTTCTGTCAACTGCGCACGCACGGCGAAGTGACGAAATTGTAACGCTGGCGCCACGCCTGCGTTGACGGGCCGGCAGTGGCACGACTAGGTTGAAACCATGGAACAAGTCCCCCCACCCGCCGTGCCGGCGCGCGCCGTGTTGCGCCCGCGTGACGTGCTGGAATTACTGAAGCCCGTCACCTGGTTCCCGCCGATGTGGGCCTTCATGTGCGGGGTGGTTTCATCGGGCGTGCCGCTCAGTGACCGCTGGGCGCTGCTGATCGCCGGAATGATACTGGCCGGGCCACTGGTGTGCGGCAACAGCCAGGCCATCAACGACTGGTTCGATCGCCATGTGGACGCCATCAATGAGCCGCAGCGCCCGATCCCGTCGGGCCGCATACCCGGCCGCTGGGGGCTCTACATTGCCTGCATCGGCACCATTATCAGCCTCGCCGTCGGTTTTCTCATCGGCCCGGTCGTGGGCGTTGCCACCATCGTTGGCGTCGCCATGGCGTGGGCCTATTCGGCGCCCCCGCTGCGCTTCAAGGCTGATGGCTGGCTCGGGCCGCTGGTGTGCGCTGCAGCCTATGAAGGGGTGAGCTGGTTCACCGGTGCCGCCGTGATGGCCGGCGGCGTGCCGGACAGCCGTATCATTTGGGTGCTGTGCATGTACGCACTGGGCGCACACGGTATCATGGTGCTGAATGATTTCAAGGCGGTGAAGGGTGATGCCCAGTCCGGCGTCAATTCGCTGCCGGTGCAGCTGGGCGAGCGCAATGCCGCCGAGATCGCCTGCTGGACGATGGCGCTGCCGCAGGTGGTGGTGATTATCCTGCTGGCGCGCTGGGGGCTGCACTGGCCGTCGGCGATGGTGGCGTTTTCGCTCGCCATGCAGGCGGTGCTGATGCAGCGCGTGCTGGCCGCGCCGGCAGCCAATGCGCCCTTCTACAACGCGACAGGCACCACACTTTATGTGCTCGGCATGCTCACCAGCGCCTTCGGTCTGTCGGTGATTGTGTGACCACGCAGACCCCACTCAGCTGGCCCGGCATCGCGCGGCTGGGCCTGGTGCAGAGCGCACTGGGCGCCATAGTCATGCTGGCCTCCTCGCTGCTCAACCGCATCATGGTCGTGGAATACGCCATGGCCGCCGCGCTGCCGGCCGGGCTGGTCGCCTTCCATTATGGCGTGCAGCTTTCCCGCCCGAAATGGGGCCATGGCAGTGACGCCGGCTGGCGCCGCACGCCGTGGATCGTCGGCGGCATGGCCGTCCTGGGCGGCGGCGGTATCCTCGCCACCTTTGCCACCACATTATTGGCCGGGCCGTTCTGGCCGGTGTTTGCAGCGCTGGTGCTGGCCTATGCGATGATCGGAATCGGTGTTGGCGCAGCCGGCACCTCGCTGCTGGCCCTGCTTGCCACCCGAACGGCTGAGGCGCGGCGTCCGGCGGCGGCCAGCCTGACGTGGATCATGATGATTGTCGGCATCGTCATTTCGGCGGGCACGGCCGGCGCGCTGCTCGATCCCTTCTCACCGCAACGACTGATCGCGGTGGCGGCCGGCGTGGTGGCGGTGGCCTTCTGTGTCACCTGCCTCGCTGTGTGGGGCATTGAAGGCGGGCCACAGTCCGAAGCCAAGCGCGAAGCGGCTCCATTTGGCGAAGCTTTGAAAGGCATCTGGGGCGATCCGCTCACCCGCCTGTTCAGCATCTTCGTGTTCTTCTCGATGCTGGCCTATTCCATGCAGGATCTCATCCTTGAGCCGTTCGCCGGCCTTGTGTTCGGCATGACGCCGGGCCAATCCACCAGCCTGTCTGGCGTGCAGCACCAGGGCGTGCTGGCCGGCATGATCCTGGTGGGCATGGGCGGCCACGCCTTTGGCGGGCGCGCGGGCATGAAATTGAAGCGGTGGATCGTTGCCGGCTGCCTGGCTTCGGCCGTGGCGCTGGCCAGTCTGGCGTTGGCAGCGCGGGCCGGGCCGGGTTGGCCGCTGGCCATCAATGTTGCCCTATTGGGCTTTGCCAATGGCATGTTTGCCGTGGCCGCCATCGGATCGATGCTGGAATTGGCCGGCCGCGGCGGGCCGGGGCATGAAGGCATCCGCATGGGCCTGTGGGGCGCGAGCCAAGCAGCTGCCTTTGGCATTGGTGGATTTGCTGGCGCCTTTGCCGTGGATCGGCTGCGCGCCACCCTGCGCGCCGATGCGCCGGCCTTTGAATTGGTGTTTGCTGCGGAAGCTGTGCTGTTTCTGCTGGCGGCGATCATCGCTTTCCGGTTGAATGACCGGATGGACGGCAACCCGGCGGGCAGGCCGAATTTGGAAGAGGCAGTCGCATGACCGAGATGTTCGACTTTGTAGTGGTTGGTGGCGGCCCGTCGGGAGCGACGGCCGCCAATGATCTGGCGCTGGCCGGGCACAAGGTGATGCTGCTGGATCGCATGGGCCGCATCAAGCCATGCGGCGGCGCCGTGCCGCCGCGGCTGCTGAAAGACTTTGACGTGCCGATCGAGCAGTTGTGCACCACCGCCAACAGCGCCCGCATGATCAGCCCCGCCGGCCGGGAAGTGGACATGCCGGTAGGCGAAGGCGGCTGGGTCGGCATGGTCGATCGCGACGTGTTCGATGAATGGCTGCGCGCCCGCGCCGCCAAGAACGGCGCCGATCGCCGCGACGGCACCTTCGAAGCGCTGGAGCGTGAACCCGATGGCACCGCCGTCGTGACGTATCGACCCAAGGGCGCTTCGCGTGGTTCCGAGCCGGTGCGGGTGATGACGAAGATGCTGATCGGCTGCGATGGCTGCAATTCGGCCGTGGCCCGCGCGGCCCTGCCCGATGAGAAACTGCCCTTCGTTGCCGCCTATCACGAAGTGGTGGACAGCCCGCCGGAAGGCTTCAAGGGCTTTGCCGGTGATCGCTGCGACGTGTTCTACCAAGGCAAGCACAGCCCGGATTTCTATGCCTGGGTGTTCCCGCATGGGTCCAAGACCAGCATCGGCACCGGCAGCGCCGTGCAGGGCTTTGAACTGCGCAAGGCCGTCGGCAAGCTGCGCGAAGAACTGGGCATGACCGAGGACACCTGCAAGACGGTGCGGGTGGAAGGTGCCCCCATCCCGCTGCGCCCGCGCAAGAAGTGGGACAATGGCAGGGATGTTGTGGTGGCGGGTGACGCCGCCGGTTGCGTCGCCCCGGCCAGCGGCGAAGGCATTTTCTATGCGATGACTGCCGGCCGCGAAGCCGCCAAGGCTGCCGCCGAAGCGCTGGCCAGCGGTGATCCGGCCAAGCTGGGCCTGGCCCGCAAGCGCTTCCTGAAGGCGCACGGCACCGTGTTCCGCGTGCTCGGTATCATGCAATGGTGGTGGTATCGCAGCGACACGATGCGCGAGAAGTTCGTGAAGCTGTGCATGGACAAGGACATCCAGCAGCTGACCTGGGAAGCCTATATGAACAAGGAACTGGCACGCAAGAAGCCGCTGGCCCATGTGAAGATCTTCCTGAAGGACAGCGTGCAGCTGATCACCGGCATCCTGTCGGGCGGCGGTGTGCGTGAAGGTGATAGCGCCGGTAAGCGGGCGCAGGTCTGACCGGCCGCAACGCCAAGGGCGGCCCAGGAAGAACGAGAGCGATGTCGCGATTTGCCGATTCCCCTTGGGTACTGCCCGCCGCCATCGCTGCGGTGGCCGCGACCTTCACGGCGGCCGTGGGGGCCACCATCACCGATATCGGCCCGTGGTATCTGGCGTTGAAGCAGCCCGAGTGGGCGCCGCCCATCTGGCTGTTTGGCCCGGCGTGGACAATCATTTTCATGCTGTGCACGTTTTCCGGCACCACAGCCTGGCTGGCGGCACGCAGCACCGGTGCGTTCGAAGCCATCATTGGCTTGTTTGCCCTCAACGGCTTCCTCAACCTGTTGTGGAGCTTCCTGTTTTTCCGTCTGCACCGCCCTGATTATGCCGCGCTGGAAGTCGGCATCTTGTGGAGCAGCATCGCCGCGTTGATCGTGGTGCTGTGGCGCATCTCCCGCCCTGCGGCGGCGCTGCTGCTGCCCTATCTGGCGTGGGTGAGTTTTGCTGCAATGCTCAACCGGGCGATCGTGGAACTGAACGGGCCGTTCTGAGACGGCGGCCCCAGCGCGGGACCGCCTTCAGAAGGCTCAGGCCTTTGTCTTCAGATAGGCAATCACATCTGCGCGGTCTTGCGGGTTCTTCAGGCCGCCGAACGCCATGCGGGTGCCGGGCATGAACTTGGCCGGGGCTTCGAGATAGGTGAACAGCACGTCCTCGCTCCAGGTCACGCCGCTTTCCTTGTTGGCCTTGCTGTAGTTGAAGCCAGTGATGCTGCCAGCCGTGCGGCCAACCACGGCCCACAGCGACGGGCCAACACGATTCTTGCCCGCCTCGGCGACATGGCAGGCCTTGCACTGGGCAAAGAGCTTTTCGCCCTTGGCGGCATCGCCGGTGAGCGAGGCGTAGGTAACGGCCGCCGGAGCCGGAGCGGCTGCAGCAACAGTGGCAGGCTCTGCTGCCGGCACCGGGGCTTCTGCTGCCGGTGCGACCGGGGCTGCCACCACCGGCGTCTCGGCGGCCGGCGTTTCAGCGGGCTTGTCAGTGCCGCCGCAGGCCGTCGTGAGCAGGGCCACCAGGGTGAGACCGGACAGGGTGAGGACGCGCATGGGGCAATGCTCCTTTGCAAAATGCAGGGAGCAGCAGATTACCACAACGTCATGTTTCCGGCCAATGAATGGCGACCAGCAGCCGCCTATTCGGGACGGAGCGCCGCCGCCGCCGCGAATGGCCCCACGGCAAGCGCCACGAGGCTGGCCGCTGCCAGCAGCCGAAACGCACCCGCCACATCGCTGCCCACGCCAAAGATCAGCACCGGCAGCGCCAGCGGCAGGACGATCAGCCCGGCCAACGCGCCCCCGCCCTTCAGGCCCGCAGTGAGCGCAGCGGCCACCACGGCGAGGCTGGCCAGCGCCGGGGTGCCGAGCGCCAGGGCGATGGCGATGCGGGTGCCATCGTCCGCTGAAAGGCCAAGCAACACGCCCGCCACTGGCAGCGCGGCCAGCAACGGCACGGCAAAGCCCACCCAGTGCGCCAGGATGCGCGCTGCACACACGAGTTCCAGCGCGATGCCGCGCGCGATCAACTGATCGATGCTGCCATCCTCCACGTCGGGGGCCAGCAGGGTTTCCACCGGCAACAGGCTGGCCAACAAGGCGGAAACCCAGATGATGCCGGGCGCGATGCGGGCGAGCAGCCGGGCATCGGGGCCGACGGCGAAGGGAAACAGGGCGGCGGCCAGCACGAAGAACATCACCGGCAGCCACAGTGCCGGGGAGCGGGCGATGAGCAAAAGATCGCGGCGGAGGAGCGTGAAGAACATCAGCCGAGCCGCAATACTTGCGCATCAGCCAGGCCGATATCGCCGTGAACCGCTGCCACAATGAGGCCGCCTGCTGCCCGATGCTGGCCCATTGCGGCCGCCAGCAGGCCGGCGGATGCCGCATCCAGCCCGGCGGTGGGCTCGTCCAGCAACCAGCATTCCGCGCCTGCAGCAATCACCCGGGCGATGGCGGCACGGCGCTTCTGGCCCGATGAAAGATGCCGGCACGGCACATCCACCAGCCCGGCCAGGTTCATCGCCGCCAGCGCGCCGGGCAGGCGATCCCGCCCGCCATCCAGCCGCGCCCAATAGTCCAGCTCCGCGCCCAGGCTCTGGCGCGGTTTCAGCGCCACGTCATGCCCGGCAAAGGCGCGGCGACCGCCGCCGCTCACACTGCCGGATTCAGCGCGCAGCAACCCGGCCAGCAGCCGCAGCAAGGATGATTTGCCGGCGCCGTTCGGACCGGTCAGCAGCAACGCACCGCCCGGCGCCACCTGCGCCGAGACAGCCTCGAACAGCAGCCGCCCGCCGCGCCGGCAGGCCAGATTATCGATCACGAGCGCATCCACCACGGCCCCGGCTTAATGGCTCCGTGGGGCTTCGTCACCCCCAAGAGGTGACGTATGCCCGGTTCTTGGCTATCACTGCCGCCATGCCCCCCACCGCTGAACGCCCGCAACTTTCAACCACCGCCCGCATGGCCATCAATTTCGGGCCGCTGCTGCTGTTCTTCGGCGCCAGCAAATTGGGCAAGGCGCTGCACGAACGCGGCCAACTGCCAGGTTTGGCCGATGCCGAAGTGGCCAGTGCCGTTGTTGGCACGGCGGTGTTCGTGGTCGCCACGTTGATCGCGGCGCTGTGGCACTGGGGCAAGACGCGCCATCTGCCGGCCGCGATGATCTTCACCACGGTGATTGTCGTGCTGTTCGGCGGACTCACCATCTGGCTGCAGGACAAGGCCTTCATCCAGTTGAAGCCCACCATCATCTACGGCGTGTTCGCCCTGTTGCTGTTCGGCGGCCTCGCCACCGGCCGGCCGACCCTGCAGCTGGTGATGGAAGATGCGCTGCCCGGCCTGACCGACACGGGCTGGCGCCTGCTCACCCGCAACTGGGCGATCTTTTTCATCGCGCTGCTGATCGCCAACGAAACGGCGCGGCGCATGCTCGGCTATGATGACTGGCTCAGCTTCAAGGTGTGGGGCGTCACCGTGGCGATCTTCGTATTCACCCTCGCCCAGGGGCCACTGCTGGCCAAACATGGCCTGAAACTGGATTGATCGTCATTCCCCCAACAACCCGTGCCGCTTCAGGGCATGGCGCAACTGGTCATAGGTGAGGTTGAGCGCGGCGGCGGTGCGGCGCTGGTTATGGCGGTGCTTTTCAAGCGCGCACTCCAGGATTTCCTTTTCATAGGCCGAAACGGCGCCGCGCAGATCGGTGATGCTCTCCAGTCGCGGTGCCGGCATGGCGGCGGCGGTGTCCACGGGGCTGATGCTGGGCGCGGGGCTCAGTGCGGGCATCGCGTGAGGCAGAACATGGCTGGAGGTTGGCCGCCACGGCGATTCGAACGGATCGATCACCAACTGCCCCACCGCCGTTTCGGCATCGCCCCAGCGATAGAGCGCGCGTTCGACCACATTCTTCAACTCGCGCACATTGCCCGGCCAGGCCCAGGTGGCCAGTTGTTCCTGCACCTTCGACGTGAAGCCGGGGAAGCGCGGCCAGCCCAGTTCGGCGGCCATGCGGCGGGCAAAATGCAGCGCCAATATGTCGATATCCTCGGCGCGCTCTCTGAGCGGCGGCAGGGTAATGACCTCGAAGCTCAACCGGTCGAGCAGATCGGCGCGGAAACGCCCGCGCGCCACCAGGCCGGGCAGATCCTCGTTGGTGGCGCCAACCAGCCGCACATCGACACTGATCGGCTTGTTCGATCCCAGCCGGGTCAGCTCGCCATATTCCACCACCCTGAGCAGGCGTTCCTGTGCCTGTGATGAGAGGGTGCCGATTTCATCCAGGAACAGCGTGCCGCCATCGGCATCCTCGAATCGGCCAGCCCGCGCCCGCTGCGCTCCGGTGAAGGCGCCGGGTTCATAACCGAACAATTCGGCATCGATCAGATTTTCCGGCAGCGCCGCGCAATTGAGGCTGACCAGAGTTTGCGACCAGCGCGGGGACAGGCGGTGCAGGCGATCGGCGATCAGTTCCTTGCCGGTGCCACGCTCCCCGATCACCAGCACCGGGCGGTTCAGCGCCGCCGCGGCCGAGGCGCGTTCGACGGCATCGAGGAAGCTCAACGAAGAGCCGATCATCTGGGCTGGTGCGGCCATGCGATGAGTTGGCACATTTCCCCAATGTTTGGCAATTCTTGGCTATCAAAAAAATTATGCGGCCACTTTGAATTGAATGATTTCAATATGTTGGAGCCGCATCGGCACTTGGCACGACCCATGCAATACAACTGGCATGAGCGGCACCCCCTGCCGCCACACAACAGGAGAAACACAATGAGCACCCTTTACAACAGCTTCGGTCGCAACATGATGGCCCTGATGGCCGCCCTGCTGATCGGCACCACCTTCGTCGCCGCCGCCACTGGCCCTGCCATGGTGACGCCGGCCGTGAACAACGATATCATTGCGTGAACAAAGCGATAATGACTGGGGCTCTGGTTCCCCTCGCCCGCCCCCTCTTGGTGGAACCGGCCCCAGTCAAAACATCAGCCCACACGCTGACAAAGACCAAGTTCGAATTTCTGGAGATCAGACCAATGGGCATTTTTTCCCGCACCCGCGACATCATCGCTGCCAACGTGACCGACCTGCTCGACCGGGCTGAAGACCCGGCCAAGATGATCCGCATGATCATCATGGAGATGGAGGAAACGCTGGTGGAAGTGCGCGCGTCTGCGGCCCGCACCATCGCTGATCAGAAGGAAATGAAGCGCGCCATGATCAAGGCGCAGCAGGCCGTGCAGGATTGGCAGGACAAGGCCGAACTCGCCCTTTCGAAGGGCCGTGAAGATCTAGCCAAGGCCGCGCTGGTCGAAAAGAACAAGGCCAAGGGCTTCATCGACACCACCCAGGTGGAGATCGATCTGCTGGGCGAAACGCTCGCCCTGAACGAAGCGGACATCGCCAAGCTGGAAAGCAAGCTGCGCGAAGCCCGCAACCGCCAGAACGCCCTGATCAACCGCATCGAGAGCGCCACCCAGCGTTCGAAGCTGCGCGAGATGATTCGCGGGCCGCGTGTGGAAGAGGCTTTCAGCCGTTTCGAAGTGCTGGAACGCCGTGCCGACATGGCCGAAGGCCGCGCCGACGCGCTGGGCCTGGCCGATGGCACCGGCACCCGCAACCTGGCCGACGAATTCGCCGCGTTGCAGGACAACGATGAAGTGGATGCCGAAATCGCCGCCATGAAGGCGCGTCTCGGCAAGACGGAGGGCTGATCTCATGGATGTCACCGGAGTCATTGCCCTCTGCCTCGGCATCGGTTTGCCGGTCATCGGCCTGCCCTGGCTGATCATGCACTATGTCACCAAGTGGAAGAGCCAGACCGGCATCAGCCAGCAGGACGAAGCCCTGCTCGATGAACTCCATGATCTCGCCCGCCGGCTCGACCAGCGTATCGAAACCGTCGAACGCATCATGGCCGCCGAGAACCCCAATTGGAAGGACAGCCGGATCGCCGACATGTCCGAACAACGCCGCCAGCTTCGCTGAACCAGCAACCGGACCCCCAATATTCCCCCTGAGGAGGGCCAAGAAAATGAGCCGCCAGTTTCTCGTCAACAAGACCGAAGGCAAGTTCCTCGGTGTGTGCGCCGGCATCGCCAATTATTTCGGCTGGGATGCCACGATAGTTCGCATTGGCTTTGTCGCTGCCGCCGTGTTCGGCTTTGGCTCGCCGGTGATCCTGTACCTGCTGATCGCGCTGATCGCGCCGTCAACCTATTGACCCGCCTCCCCGGCGCCTTCGTCAGCGCCGGCCAACAGGGAAAATCGAAATGTCTGAAAGCCGCACCCGCTTCTACCTCGACAAACGCAACGGCAAGATCATGGGCGTTTGCGCCGGCATCGCCGATTATTTCGGCTGGGATGTCACGCTCGTCCGCATCGGCTTTGCCATCGGCGCCATCATGGGCGGAGGTTCCACCATCCTGGCCTATCTGGCCATCGGCTGGATCGCCAATGCCAAGCCGAACACGCTGTATGATCAAAGCCCGGAACGCGTGGAATTCTGGCGCGACGTGCGGGTGGCGCCCAAGCGCACCCTGCGCGATGTGAACGCCCAGTTCCGTGATGCCGATCGCCGCCTGCGCGATCTGGAATATCACCTGACCAGCGACAGCCGTCAGCTGGCCGACGAAATCGAAAAGCTGCGTTGAGGATCAATCGATGAGCGAAAACGCCATTTTTGCCCTGATCCCGATCCTGGGCATTTCCATCCCGATCTTCGGCATCCTGCTCACCGGTTTCCGGCGCTGGGCCGATCTGAAGGAAAAGCAGCTGCAGAACACCGCTTCGGCCACCGCCGAACAGGCCGCTCAGTATGCGGCACGGATCGCGGTGCTGGAAGAACGGGTGGCGGTGCTGAATCGCATCGTCACTGATCGTAACGAGGGCCTCGCCGTGCAGATCGAAGCGCTGCGCGATGAACCCAAGAAGCTGAATTGAAAGGCTGAATAGCATGGCTCTCGACCCCTCTATTATCGAAGCAATTGCGCCGGTGGGCGTGGTTGCCGTGATCGCCAGCATGGGCGCCTGGGTGGTCACAACCTGGATGAAGGTGAAGAACGGCTACCCGCTGGAAAACAGCTGGGGCAAGCCGATGTATCCCAACGGCGGCGGCGAAGCGATGGAGCGCATCCGGCTGATCAGCCAGGAAAACGCCCAGCTGCGTGCCGAACTGGGCAGCCTGAAGGATCGCATGGCGGTGCTGGAACGCATCGCCACTGACAAGCCCAGCATGCTGGCCGCCGAAATCGACGGCCTGGCCACCAAGCAATTGAATTGAGTTAAACGACACCAGCCACGCCCCCGGCTGGTTTTGGGAGGAAAGCAGATATGAATCCGTTTGAAATGGTGGTGTTGATCGTGGCCATCGTCACGATTGGGAGAGTTCTTTCCAGTCGCTACGGCGGCAAGGATCAGCGCCGCGCCTCCAAGGGCGAGCTGCCGGCGGCCGACAGCGGTGAGAATTTGCGCCTGCAATCCGAAGTCGCCCGGCTGAACGACCGCATCCGCGTGCTGGAACGCCTCGCGACCGATCCGGCCAAGCGGCTTTCCGATGAAATCGAATCCCTGAAGAACGATTGAGCGAGAGGAGACACACCATGCCCCCGGCTGATTCCCTCCTGATCCTGTCCACTGCCGCCCTCACCGGCCTGGCCCTCATCGGCGGTCTCGCCGCCTGGGGCTGGTCGGGCTGGCTGCGCCTGAAGCTGCGCGAGATCGAAGCCCGGCCGCAGCAGTCCGAACTGCCCGCCGTTGGCCAGCGCATCGACCTTGCCGACCTGAAGGAACGCATCCGCAAGCTGGAAGCCATCGCCGCAGGCGTTGATTTGTAACCTTGACCGCAGCCCGGTTGCCCCTTCATGGGCTGCGGTCATGGCCATCACCACTTTCGATGATGTCGAGGCGGAATTCGAAGCCTTCGACGATTGGGACGACCGCTACCGGTTGATCATCGCGCTGGGCCAAGCCCTGCCGGCGATGGAGCCCGCTCTAAAGACCGACGCCAACAAGGTGCGCGGTTGTGCCAGCCAGGTGTGGCTGCATCCCAGCCGTGAAGGCGACATGTTGCGCTTTGCCGCCGACAGCGATGCCGCGATCGTAAAGGGTCTTGTGGCGCTGGTGCTGATGCTGGCGGATGGCCGCCGCCCGGCCGCGATTGATGCCGCCGAAATCAAAGCGCGGCTGGATGGGCTCGGCCTGTCGAAGCATCTCTCGTCCAATCGCACGCAGGGCCTCGCCTCCATGATCGGCCGCATCGATGCATTGGCGAAGCAGGCTCTTGGGGAAGCGGCATGAGCGAATTTGCCGATCAGGTGAGCCAGTTCATGGGGCCGTTCGTGGGCCGCGTGCCGCACAACAAGCAACTGGGCCTGCGCTTCATCGCCAACGGGAACAACTGGGTGGAGCTGCAACTGCCCTATGCCCCGCATCTGCTGGTCGATCCCGATCATGGCATCTGGGCCTCCGGCCCGATCATCACGCTGATGGATACCTGCGTCGGCATGGCCTCCATGCTCACCCGCGGCGCTTTCGAACCGCACGCCACGCTCGATCTGCGCACCGATTATGTGCGCAGCCCCAAGGCCGAAGCCACGGTGACGGCGCGCGGCGAATGTTACCGGATGACCCGCCAGATCGCCTTCGTGCGCGGCCTGGCCCATGATGGCGACCCGGCCGATCCGATCGCGCATGTGACGGGCACGTTCATGTTTGCCGCCTCCAAACTGGCCGGAGGCTGGCAATGACCAGCCCCGCGCTTGCCACCCTGCTGCGCCAGCCGACAGGCCGGCTCGACCTGCTACCCTACGCCGCCCTGCTCGATCTGTCGTTCGAACGGGTGGGCGAGGAATTGCAGCTGGTGATGCCCTTTGCCGAGACGCTGATCGGCTCGCCCGGCCGCCTGCATGGCGGGTCCATCGGCGGCCTGCTGGAACTGGCGGGCCTGCTCACCGTGATCGCCGCTCAGCCGGAAGGCGAAGCCCTGCCGCGCGTGCGCCCTGTCACCGTCACCGTTGATTTCATGCGCGAAGGCGCTTGCCTGGAAACCCGCGCTGTCGCCAGCATCACCAAGCTGGGCCGCCGCGTGGTGAATGTGCATGCGCAAGCCTGGCAGGGCAGCCGCGACAAGCCAATCGCAGCGGCACACATCAATTTCGTGCTGGATTGGCCGGAGCGCTGACCAATCAGAAGAAGAGGGCCTCCGGCGGGCAGGGGCTGAACCCCTGCACCCACGCTCGTTTGGTCAGCGTTGAGGCTGGGCCAGTGCCTTGACCGCCGCTGCGGTTGAATCGCTGAACAGGCCGTCGATACCGGTGGCGAGATAGGTGCGGATTTCACTGTCCACATCGCCCGCCGCGCGCGGATCGCTTCCGGATTTCAGGTCTTCGGGCAGGAAGTAATTTTCCGGCCGGAACGTCCAGGGATGCACCTCCAGCCCCACCGCGTGGGCATCACGCACCAGGCTGGTGGGCTGGGCAAGGCGGCCATCAGGTCCGCGCGGGATGATCATCACCCGTTCCGGGCCGATACCGGCCGCATAAGTCGCCACCGTCTTCAGCCCTTCGGCACTAGCCAGCGTTGCATAATCATAGCCATCAGCTGATTTGCCGGTTGATCCCATCAGCTGGATCAGCCGCACACTCGTTTGGCCCTTCAAGGCCTTCAGATTGTCGACCTCAAAGCTCTGGATGAACACCGGCGCATCGCGCGTGGTCCAGCCGGCCGCGGCCAGTTCGCGCAGCAGCACCGGCTCCAGCGGCAGGCCGATAGCGCGGAAATAGGTCGGATGCTTGGTTTCCGGATAGATGCCGATCGTTCGCCCAGTGCGAGATGAAGCTGATTTGGCCAGCGCGATGATCTCCGCCAGCGTCGGGATCTCGAACTGGCCATCAAATTCCGCATTGGCCGGGCGCAATTGCGGCAGGCGTTCCTTCGCCCGCAGCGTCTTCAGCTCGGCCAGGGTGAAATCCTCGGTGAACCAGCCGGTCATCGCTTCGCCATCGATGGTCTTGGTCGCCTTGCGGGCAGCAAATTCGGGGTGGTTGGCGACATCGGTGGTGCCACTGATCTCGTTCTCGTGCCGGGCCACCAGCTGATGGTCCTTGGTCGGCACAAGGTCCGGTTCAATGAAATCGGCGCCCTGTTCGATGGCGCGTTCGTAGGCGGCCAGCGTGTGTTCCGGCCGCTCGGCACTGGCGCCGCGATGCGCGATGATGATCGGCGGGGCCGGCGAGCCAGCCGGCACGGGTGCAGGTTTCAAGGGGGCAGCAGCCATCAACAACACCACCAGCGGAGCAAGGATCATGCGCATCATAACTAACGCCTAGCCGGCCAGCGTGACAGGAAAAAGGCACGCCCAAACAGCGGCCAGAGCAAGACTATCGCTTGTTGCTGCGCTCGCTTCCCGGCAAGCTCCGCCGATGCCGACTCCGCCCCCCCGGATGCCCTGGCGCCTGTTCGGCGCGGGGCTGCTGCTTGGCCTTGCCGCCCTGCCGCTCATCGGCCAAGCCCGGCCCGGCGTGGCGGGTTTCTCGCCCGAAGGGATGGTGGCCGCGCCGCGCCAGATCGTGGTGCGCTTTGCCACGCCGATGGTGGCGCTCGGGGGCAGCGCGTCCGCGCCCATCAATGGTGCCTGCGGGGCGGGCGGCAAGGGCCAATGGCTGGATCCACAGCGTTATGCCGTCGATCTGGCCGCACCGCTGCCGGGCGGGCAGGCGTGCAGCTTCACGCTGGCGCCCGGCCTGAAGGATCTTGCCGGCCGCCCGCTGCCCGGTGCCGGGCCGTTCCGTTTCACCACGCCCGGGCCCAGCTTGCGCGCCATCGCGCCCGACTATGAGGAACTGGCCGAAGACCAGATTTTCCTGATCGCCAGTGAAGCGCCGCCCACGCCCGCCAGCCTGGCCGGCCATGCCGCCTGCCTGATCGAAGGCGTGGGCGAGAAAATCCCGCTCGATCCGCTGCCCGATGCGACGCGTGATGCCATCATCAAGGGATCGCGCGGCAACTGGAATCTGAACTGGTTCCTGGAACAGGCCGGCTGGCGCGCAGCCGAAGACGGCGAGCCGCGCACCCGCGCCAGCATCTCGGCGCTCAAATGCCGCCGCCCGCTGCCCCCCGGCGGCAGGGTGACGATCCTGTGGGGCAAAGGGCTCGCCGCCGCCAACGGGTTGACCGCCGGCAGTGATTGGCAGCGGCGTTTCACGGTGCGCCAGCCCTTCACGGCGCGCATTGAATGCACGCGCGTGAACGCCGGGGCTGCCTGCTCACCGCTCGATTCGATCCGTGTGAGCTTTACTGCCCCGGTGCCGCGCGCTGCCGCCCTGCAGGCGCGGTTGGTGCAGAACGGCCGCGCCATTGCGCCGGAAGTGCCGAAGGACCGCGCCAACACGCTGCAGGAGGTGCGCTTCAAGGGGCCGCTGCCGGCCCGCAGCAGCTTCACCATGACGCTGCCCGCCGGCCTGGCCGACGACAGCGGCCGCAAACTCGCCAACGCCAACCGCTTCCCACTGCCCATCGCCACCGCCGATTATCCGCCACTGGCGAAGTTTGCCGGCACCTTCGGGATATTAGAGGCCGAGGAAGGCGGCGTACTGCCGGTGACCCTGCGCGGCGTCGAAACCCCGCTGCCGGCAACCGCGCTGGCGCTGCCCACCCGCAGCATCACCACCACCAATGATGCGGACATCGCCCGCTGGCTGCGCCAACTGGAACGGGCCGAGGAACGCACATTCCGCAGCGAGCCGCTGAGTGATGGTGGCAACCGCAGCATCGAGACCACCCGCAGCCAGCCCCTGATCCCCGCCAGCCAGCCGGCCCGGCGTTTCACCGTGGCGCGCGCCAAGGATGGCGCCATGCAGGTGGTGGGCATCCCGCTGAAAACCCGGGGCTTCCATGTCGTGGAGATTGCTTCGCCGCTGCTGGGCAATGCACTGCTTGGGCCGGGCAACGTCCGTCACGTCGCGACCGGTGCGCTGGTCACCAACATGGCGGTGCATTTCCAGTGGGGCGATGGCGCCAGCCTGGCCTGGGTGACACGGCTGAGTGATGCAACGCCAGTGGCGGGTGCCGCCGTGCGCGTGTCTGACGGCTGTTCGGGCAAGCTGCTGTGGCAGGGCAAGAGCGATGCACAGGGCCGCGCCCGCATCCCCGCCGGGCTGCCGCGCCCGGCCAGCTGGAGCGGCTGTGAACGCGGACAGTCGGCGCCGCTACTCATCTCGGCGCGCACGGCGGATGATTACAGCTTTGCCCTGTCGAGCTGGGGGCGCGGCATCCAAGCCTATGATTTCAACCTGCCTGGCGGAGACTGGCAGGGCGGCGCACTGGCCCACGCTGTGCTGGATCGCACGCTGGCGCGGCCCGGCGAGCGCATCAACCTGAAATTGTTCGAACGCGTAAGCCACGATGCCGGCTTTGCCCGCGCGCCGGCTGGCCCGCGCAGCCTCACCGCCCGCCATTGGGCCAGTGACACGGCGCTGCCCGTCACGCTCGATAGCGGTGCTGATCCGGTCGGCCATGTCGATCTGCCCGCCACCGCGCCCGCCGGCGATTGGGACCTGCGGCTGGCGGGCGAGGAGGAGCGCAGCGTTGGCCGCTTCCAGGTCGAGGATTTCCGCCTGCCGACCAGCCGCGCAACAATCAGCGGGCCCAAGGCGATCCCGGTCGCGCCGCGCACTCTGCCTCTTGATCTGGCGCTGTCGTACCTATCAGGCGGCGGCGCGGGCGGCACGCCGGTCACGTTGCGGACCCGCGTGGTGGCGCGCAGTGTGGAGGTGGTCGGCTATGACGGCTGGCGCTTTGACGCCGAGCCGGTGAAGCCAGGCCTTGCCGCGCTGGATGGTGATGGCAACGAGGCCGGTGCCGGAGCAAGCGCCCAGCGCGCCGCCGAACAGCCGCTGACGCTTGGCCCCGCCGGCACCGCGCGGGTGACAGCCAGCGGCTGGCCCGCGATCATCGCGCCATCCACGTTGGTGGCGGAGATGGACTATCCCGATGCCAATGGCGAAGTGGCGACCAAGGTCACCCGGCTGAAGCTGGACCCGGCCGCCGTGCGCATCGGCATCGCGACGGATGGCTGGCTGAGCAAGGCCGATGATCTGCGGCTGAAGCTGGTGGTGCTGGATACGACTGACAGGCCGGTAAAGGGCCAGAAGATAAGCGTGCGGCTGTTCGCGCGCGAAATCCTCTCCACCCGCAAACGGCTGGTTGGCGGTTTCTATGCCTATGACAATGCGCGCGAAACCCGCGAGCTGAAAGCGAAATGCAGCGCCACCAGCGATGATCGCGGGCGAGCTCTGTGCACGCTGGATGCCGGCGTGTCAGGCGAAGTGCTGGCGCTGGCCGAAACCACCGACAGCGCCGGGCGCACCGCGCGCGCCACGCAAAGCCTGTGGCTGGCCGGCGACGATGATTGGTGGTTCGGCGGCGACAATGGCGACCG
>JAIXQM010000110.1 GCA_027485735.1 Sphingomonadales bacterium
CCGGATTTGCCATCCTTGCTCACCCGGCACCAGATATCCTCGCACAGGGTGATGTTCACCACCGCGCCCGGTGCGATCCGCCAGGCGATGCGGCTCTTCATGTCGGGCGCGACGTAAAGAAGGCGGGACTGATCCCGCACCATGCCGGTGCGCTGCCCGGTGAGCAGCGCCTTGTTCATCCAGCCGATGGTGCCATCTGGATCGCGCACCTGCCGCCAGATCTCATATTCCTTCAATATCTCCATCGGCAGGCCGGGGCGCTTGTACTCCCACAGGATTGGGAAACGCTCGCCGGGGCCGGAACGCATCATGGCGCTGCCGCCCTTGATCGAGACAAAGCGCGGTTTTGGCAGGTCGGTGGTGCCATCGGCGAATTCGGCGGCGTTCGCGGCGGTTGCGGCGCACGCAATCAACAGGATCAGGGCGGTCTTCATGGGCCTTCCTCTTGACCGTTTGGCCGTTGCCGCGCAAGCCTTGCCACATCGCAGCGAACCTGAATTCGGACCCGTTCATGCCCAATAAGCCCCGCCCCAAGGTCATCGTCACCCGCCGCCTGCCGCAGGCCGTGGAAACCCGCATGGCCGAATTGTTCGATGTCGAACTCAATCTCACTGATACACCGTTCACGCAGGAACAGCTCTGCACGGCGGCGCGCAATTGTGATGTGCTGGTGCCCACCGTGACCGATCATGTTGATGCTGCGGTGTTTGCGGCGGCGGCCGAGGGTGGCCGGCTGAAGCTGTGCGCCAATTTCGGCGTGGGCGTTGACCATATCGATCTGCACGCCGCCCATGCTGCCAAGGTGACGGTGACCAACACGCCCGGCGTGCTCACCGAGGATACCGCCGATATGGTGATGGCGCTGATCCTGGCGGTGCCGCGCCGGCTGGGCGCTGGCGAGAAACTGGTGCGTGCCGGCGAATGGGCGGGCTGGTCGCCCACCGGCATGCTGGGCCACCGCATTACCGGCAAGCGACTGGGCATCATCGGTATGGGCCGCATCGGCAGTGCCGTCGCTCGTCGTGCCCGCGCCTTCGGCCTGACCGTGCATTACCACAACCGTCACCGCCTGCCGGCCAGCGTGGAGGCGGAGATGGAAGCGACCTGGTGGGCCGATCTGGATGCCATGCTGGCGCGGGTGGACATCATCACCATCAACTGCCCGCACACGCCCGACACCCACCACCTGATCGACGCCCGCCGCTTCGGCCTGATGCAGAAGAGTGCCTATCTCATCAACGCGGCGCGCGGCGAGATCGTGGACGAGAATGCCCTGTGCGAGGCGCTGGCTGCCGGCCAGATCGCCGGTGCCGGCCTCGACGTGTTCGAACATGAACCGGCCATCGATGCACGCTTGCTGGCAATGACCAATGTGGTTCTGCTGCCCCACATGGGCAGCGCCACCTTCGAAGGGCGGCAGGCGATGGGCGAAAAGGTGATCGCCAACATTCGCGTTTGGGTCGATGGGCATCGGCCGCCGGATATTGTTTTGGAGGGGTGGGCCTGACGCTTTTTCCCTCCCGCAAGCGGGAGGGAAGGCAATCGCTCCTGCCGCGCTAGGCTGCGCGCAACCAAGGGAGCCACCACCATGAAAGCCATCCGCCTCCGCCACCCCGCCGGCATCGACAATCTGCGCCATGAAGACATGCCCGATCCCGGCGCGCCCGGCCCCGGCCAGATCAAGGTGCGGCTGCGGGCAAGCAGCCTCAACTATCATGATTATATCGTCGTTGTAGGCGGCATCCCCACGCCGGACGGCCGCATTCCGATGAGCGACGGCGCCGGCGAAGTGCTGGCGGTGGGCGAAGGTGTTACCGAATTCCGCACTGGCGACATGGTGGTTTCCACCTTCTTCCCGACCTGGCTCGACGGCAAGCCCAACATGGCGGGCTTTGCCGGCGTGCCGGGCGATGGCGCCGATGGCTATGCGGTGGAGGAGGTCGTTGCGCCGGCCACCAGCTTCACCCACGCGCCGTTCGGTTATTCCCATGCCGAATCCGCCACCCTCACTTGCGCTGGCCTCACCGCCTGGCGGGCACTGGTGCCGGAAGGCAATCTGAAGGCCGGCGATGTCGTGCTGGTGCAGGGCACCGGCGGCGTTTCCATCTTTGCGCTGCAATTTGCCAAGGCCATGGGCGCCACCGTGATCGCCACCAGCTCAAGCGACGAGAAACTGGCGCGTTTGCAGGCGATGGGCGCCGATCACCTGATCAATTACAAGTCCAACCCCGGCTGGGGCGCGGAAGCCATGAAGCTGACGCAAGGGCGCGGCGTGGACCATATCGTGGAGATCGGCGGGGCGGGCACCATGCCCGAATCGATCACCGCCTGCGCCGTGGGCGGCCATATCAGCCTGATCGGCGTGCTCGCCGGCTTTGCCGGGCCGATCCCCACCGTGCAGTTGATGGCGAAACAGATCCGCCTGATCGGCATCACCGTGGGCACGCGCCGGCAACAGCAGGACATGATCCGCGCCATCAACCAGAACGGCATCCGCCCGGTGATCGATTCGCACTTCCCGCTTGCCGAACTTGGCGCGGCCTTCCGCCACCAGGAATCGGGCAAGCATTTCGGGAAGATCTGCGTCGATATCTGAGGAAGGACAGGGGCCTCCGGCGGGCAGGGGCTGAGCCCCTGCACCCGCTTTCGTTTTTGGTCGGTGCCGATGCTTGGAAGATAGCGCCGCAGGCAACTATTCCGTGCCTGCGGCGCCAATTCGCGCATGTTGAACGGGAGCCGCCCGAAAACCGACGGGTGCAGGGCCTCAGGCCCTGCCCGCCGGAGGCATCATTCTTTCTTGAACCTCACGCCCCGGTGAGAATCCGGTCCACCAGTTGCTTCACCGTCGGGATGAAGCCGTTAGAATAATAAGGGTCGCTGGCGAAGCGGTAAGCGCTGTGGCCGGCAAAGGCCAGATTCTGTTCCGGATCGCCGCCGTGGGCGATATCCTGGAGTGTTTTCTGGATGCAGAAGCTGCGCGGATCGGCGAGACGCCCGGTGCTGTTGCTATCCGTATCCTTCCACGCCGAAAAGCCGCAGTGCGACAGGCAGCCCATGCAATCGGCCTGATCCTTGCGGATGGTGGCGCGTTCGGCCGGGGTCACGAACACCAGTGTGTTGTCCGGGGTTTTCAGCGCTTCGGTAAAGCCCGCGCCATGCCATTCGCGCGCGTGCAGCAGATCGCCGCCGGTCACGAAAAAGCGTTTGCTGCCGACGCCGACATCCAGCGCAAACTGGTGATCGCCGGTGGCCGTAGTGGAAAAGGCGATTTGCCGCTCGCTGCGCGTTTCCAGCGCGCGCAGGTAAGGATTGCGGATGGCCGACGAATAGAATCCGGTCGGCGAAAATTTGTGCAGCAGGATATCGCCTTCGTTCAGATGCAGCAGGCGCTCCTTCCACGCCTGCGGAATCGGGCTTTCCTGCGTCAACAGCGGCCGCGTGCCGAACTGGAACACCACCTGGCCCAATTCGGGATTGTCGAACCAGTTGGCCCATTCGTCCAGCCGCCACACGCCGCCGGCCATCACGATCGGCACCGATTCGGACACGCCGAGTTCCCGCATGGTGGCGCGCAGTTCGGCAACGCGCGGGTATGGATCTTGGGGTGCGAGCGGGTCTTCGGCGTTGGACAGGCCGTTGTGGCCACCGGCCAGCCACGGGTCTTCATACACCACCGCGCCCAGCCACTCGGCCGACTTGGAATAGGCGCGCTTCCACAGCGCGCGGAACGCCCGGGCCGAGCTGATGATCGGGTAATAATGCACGCCATATTGCGCGGCGATTTCGGAGAGTTTGTAGGGCATGCCGGCCCCGCAGGTCACGCCGTTCACCATGCCGCGCGTGCCTTCCAACACGCCATGCAGGATGCGCTGGGCACCGCCCATTTCCCACAACACATTGATGTTGATGGCGCCGATGCCGCGCTGCAATTCCGGGGCGGCGATCTCATAGGCGCGCTGCACCTGGGCGATGCCGCCATCGATGCCGTACTGCACCAGTTCTTCATGACGATCGCGGCGGGTGGCGGCGCGATAGATTTGCGGGATGATGTTGCCTTCTGCATCATAGCTGTCGGCGTTGACCGCGCTGACCGTGCCAACGCCGCCGGCCAGTGCCCAGGCGCCCGAAGAGGCGTGGTTGGTGGCGGAAACACCCTTGCCGCCTTCCACCAGTGGCCACACCTCGCGGCCACCCATCACCAGCGATTTCACACCCGAAAGCATCTTTTTCCGTTCTGTCACGGCCGGACCCATCCACCGGCCACCGCTCTCTTGCGGCAAAGATGTGGCAGTGTGCAAGCCGTGCTGTTGTCTCAGGTGGTCATTGGCAGCCTGCATCTGGCATAGCGGAAGGCCGGCCCGTCGAGATCAACCCGCGGGATCTCATCCTTTTCGCGCCAATAATCCTGGGTGTGGCGCCATTCCGGGCCGGGCGCGGTTTTCGGCAGCAAGTGCTGGCCGCGGGCGAGATAACCTGGGTTGAAGTCCTCCGGATCCACCCAAAGGCCGCGTGGGCTGTCGACAAGATCGGGCGGCAGCACCACCTCGACCCTGTCGACGCCTTTTTCGTCCATGTGCTGCAGCAGCCGGCAGGTGAATTCCGAGATCATGTCTGACCTGAGAGTCCAGCTCGCCCGGAAATAGCCGAACACCCAGACAAGGTTGGGCACGCCAGTGAACATCATGCCGCGCCAGGTCACGGTATCGCCCATGTCCAGCGGCTTGACGTCGATTGAGAAAGCAATGTCACCGAACACACACAGGTGGAAGCCGGTGGCGAGCACGATCATGTCGGCCGGGACGGTGGTGCCATCCTGCATCTCCACGCCATCGGGGGTGAAGCGCGCGATCGTGCCAGTGACGACATCGGCCTTGCCTGCGCGCACGCCGGCGAACAAATCACCATCGGGCACGAACGCCAGCCGTTGCCGCCATGGCCGGTAGCTGGGTGTGAAGTGCTTCATGTCGAAGCCTTCGGGCAGCAGCGCCTGCACCCCAGCCAGCAGTTCGGCCGTGACGGCTTCAGGGGCTTCACGGCACTGGCGCACGATCTGATCCTGATCGAACAGAATCTTGCGCCGCACCACATCGTGCACAACAGCCGGATCCAGACCCAGCGGCCGCAACATCTCGGCGGTTTCGTTCACGTTCTGACCGGGCATGAAATAGGTCGGGCTGCGTTGGATCATGGTGATGTGTTCGGCCTTTTCCGCCATCGCCGGCACCACGGTGGCGGCCGTTGCGCCCGATCCGATCAGCACGACGCGCTTGCCGCTGTAATCGGTGGTCTCGTCCCATTCCTCGGTGTGGAGGATCGGGCCCTTGAAATCGGCCATGCCGGGATAATCCGGCCAATAGCCCTGGTGGTGGCGGTAATAGCCTTGCGCCATCCACAGGAACGGCGCGCGAAACTGGCGGCGCGTGCCATCGGGCAGGCAGGCCGTGACGGTCCAGCGCGCGGCGGCGCTGTCCCAATCGGCGGTTTCGATGCTGTGGTTGTAGCGGATGTGACGATCAAGGTCGTTCTCCTCGATCATCTCGCCCAGATAGGCCTGGATTTCGGCGGCCGTGGCGATCGGTGGCCCCACCCACGGCTTGAAGCCGAAGCCGAAGGTGTAGAGATCGGAATCGGAACGGATGCCGGGGAATTTGTGGGTGAGCCAGGTGCCGCCGTAGCTGGCCTCCCGCTCCAGCACCACGAATCGCTTGTGTGGCAGGCGTTGCTGCAGGTGCCAGGCTGCGGAGAGCCCGGAAATGCCGGCACCAATCACCAGCACATCAACATCGGCGATCGCGCCTGAGCCTGCGCTTTCAGGGGTCGGGCGGGCCGGGGTATGAGCGTCCATCATCTATCCTCCCAAATCTGGATCGCAGTTTCGGGCCGGTGGCATCCTGGTGCCTTGATCTGGATCAATGGCCACGCCTGCCCTTTTCCACAGGCGCGCAATCGGGCATGGCCGCCACCATGAGCGACGCAATCAGCGATTCTGGGGTTTCCGATCCGACCACCATCCGCCGCCTTTACGGCCGCCGGCAGGGCCATGCCTTGCGCCAGGGCCAGGCCGAATTGTTTGCCGATCTGTTGCCGCGCATTGCGGTGCCAGCCGAAGGCACGATCACGGCGCCCGCCCTGTTTGGCAATGATCGCCCGCTGTGGCTGGAAATCGGCTTTGGCAAGGGCGAACATATGGCCGGGCAGGCGGCGATGCGCCCCGATGTGGGCCTGATCGGTGCGGAACCGTACGTGGATGGCGTGGTCGGCGCGTTGATGGCGGTGCGCGATGGTGGTCTCACCAACGTGCGCATCCACCATGGCGATGCGCTTGATGTGCTGGAACGGCTGCCCGAAGCCAGCGTGGAACGCGTGTTCCTGCTCCACCCTGATCCCTGGCCCAAGGCCCGCCACGCCAAGCGCCGTTTCATGAACCCCGGGCCGATTGATCGCATCGCACGCGTGCTCAAGCCGGGCGGTGAATTCCGGTTCGGCACCGATCACCCGATTTACTGCCGCTGGGCGCTGATGCAGATGGGCAAGCGCCGCGATTTCCGCTGGTTGGGCGACACGGCGGCGGACTTTCTCACCCGCCCTGCCGACTGGCCGCAGACCCGCTATGAAGCCAAGGCGCGCCGGCTGGGCCACGAGGTGTGGTATTTCTGCTGGCAGCGGCAGTGAGCTTGGCTGTGACGTTGCGGCCATTGACCACGCCGCGTCATTTCGCCTAGGCCAAGGCTTGTGAGCACCTATCTCGACTTTGAAAAGCCGATCGCCCAGATCGCGCAGCGCGCGACCGATTATCGTGCTGCCGGCGATGATGCCGGCGCCCGCCACGCCGAGGGCGCCGCGCGCCGCCTGCTGGCCGAAACCTATGCCAAGCTGTCACCGTGGCAGAAGACGCTGGTGGCCCGTCACCCGGCGCGGCCGCATTTTTCCGATATCGCCAAGGCGCTGGTGGAAGATTTCACGCCGCTGGCTGGGGACCGCGCCTATGGCGAGGATCTCGCCATATTGGGCGGGTTGGGCAAGCTGCGCGGGCTGAACGTCCCGGTGATGCTGATCGGCCATGAAAAGGGCAACGACACCGCGTCCCGCGTTCGCCACAATTTCGGCATGGGTCGGCCCGAAGGCTATCGCAAGGCCGCGCGGCTGGTAGAGCTTGCCGCCCGATTCAACGTGCCGGTGATCACCTTGGTTGACAGTGCCGGCGCTTATCCCGGCGTTGACGGTGAAGCCCGCGGCCAAGCCGAAGCCATTGCGCGTGCGACCGCCGCTTTCCTCGGTGCGCCGGTGCCGATCATCACCGCCATCACCGGTGAAGGCATGTCGGGCGGCGCCATCGGCATCGCCGCGGCCGATCGGGTGATCATGCTGGAACACGCGGTTTATGCGGTGATCTCGCCGGAAGGCTGCGCCTCCATCCTGTGGCGCAATGCCGACAAGCAGGCCAATCGCGCGGCAGACGCAGCCGAAGCGATGAAGGTGACGGCGGCCGACTGCAGGGCGCTTGGCGTGATCGATACCATCGTGTCCGAACCGCTCGGCGGCGCCCATCGTGACCCGGCGGCCGCCATCGCCTCGCTGTCGATGGCGATTGCCAGCGAATTGCAGCCATTGCTGGCGCTGTCGCCGGCCGCGCTGGTGAAGGCCCGCCGCGCCAAATATCTGGCGATGGGCCGCAATCTCTAGAACCACCTTACGCCGCCTTCTGGCGCAATGACCCGCTTTCACGTTATGCTGCGCCGATGAAAAATCTGGTTCGCACGCTTGCCTTGTCAGCCTTGCTGGCCGTCCCGGCGCTGGCGCAGGCACCCCCCGGCCTGACCGAAAGCGAGCGCCGATCCGGCGCGCAAGCCCATCCGCAGATCCTGCAGCAATTCGGTGGCGCCATGAGCGGGCCGGTGTCGGATTATGTGCGGGGCGTTGGCCAGAAGATTGCCGTGCAATCGGGCGGCGGCGCGCGGGCGACGGATTACACCGTCACTCTGCTGAATTCCAATGTGAACAACGCCTTCGCCATACCCGGCGGCTATGTCTA
>JAIXQM010000171.1 GCA_027485735.1 Sphingomonadales bacterium
ACACCCACGGCGGCATCGCGCTTGGCGGCAATGCTGCCAGGCGCGGTGATCGCATCAGCCAGCATGGTGGTGCCGGGCACCAGCACGGTGACTTCCGGCAGGTTGCTGGCAGGCGCGGCGGGCGGGGCGGCGGCGGGGCCGAACGCCTGCCACGCAGCCGCCCCGGCCAGCGCGATCGCCAGCGCGATCAGGCCCGGCTTCAGCCAGCGGTTGCGCTTTGACGGCGCGTCGCCTTCGGCAGGTGGGAAGTTATACACCTCCGCCGCGGCTGGTGAAGGGACAGGCTGTTGGGCGTTCATTGACATAGTTCCTCTGCGAGGGTGTATTATCGAAATACATCACCGCATGCAAGAGCATTCCTTAAACCAAGTCGATGGCAGCAAAAAGGCAAATTTGAGCGCAACTCGACGGTATTTCGCCGCACGGATGCGGCGAAGATTTGCAGGAGTGACGGCGGCCGCCAGTCGCGCCATCATGCCGGCATCGCGAACCAGGAGCTGATTCATGCGCTTTTCTGCCATTCTGCTGCTTTTGTTGGCTGCCGCTTCCCCCGTCGCTGCCCAGGATCGGATGCAAGTGCCGCCACCGGGTCTGCCGTCATTGCCCGCTGATGGACCCATGCGCTTCATGTTGCACCGTTCGGCCGCGATGCCGGCCATGCTCACCATTACTGCCAGTGCCGATGTGGCGCGGGCGCCCGACCAACTGCGGATGACGGCCGGCGTGCTCACCGCGGCGGCCACGGCGGCCGAGGCGATGGCGGCCAACGCGACCCGCATGAACGCTGTGTTTGCAGCCCTGAAAGCGGCCGGCGTCGCCGATCGCGACGTGCAGACCACCGGGCTCAGCCTCAATCCGCAGTATCGTTACGAACCGAACCAGTCGCCGATCCTCACCGGCTATCAGGCCCGCAACAGCATCAGCCTGCGCACCCTGAAGTTGGGCGATGCCGGCAAGCTGATCGACGTGGCGATCAAGGCCGGCGCCAACGAGGTGCAGGGGCCGGAGTTCACCCTGGCCAATCCGGACGCTGCGCTGGACGAAGCGCGCGCCGCCGCGGTTGCCAAGGCCCGGGCCCGGGCGGAGCTTTATGCCAAGGCCGCCGGCCTGAAGGTGAAGCGCATCGCCAGCATCAGCGAAGGCGCCGGCGCTCCGGAACCCGGCCCGCGGCCGATGATGCGCATGGCGATGGCCGAAGCCGGCGCGCCGCCGCCGGTGCAGCCGGGCGAATTGTCATTGTCCGCGCAGGTGACGATCAGCTTTGAGCTGGAAGGCCAGCCATGACGGCGTTCACGTCCAGCTTCACCCGGGGCCTGCACGAAATCGGCGACGGCCTGTTCGCCTGGCTGCAGCCCGATGGCGGCTGGGGCTGGTCCAACGCCGGGCTGATCGTGGAGGGGCGGCCCGGTGACGGTGCAGCGGCGCTGGTGGACACATTGTTCGACACGCAGCTGACCGCCGAGATGCTGGCCGGCATGGAGCGCGCGACGGGCTTTGGCGCGTCGAGCATCGGCCAGGTGGTCAACACCCATGCCAATGGCGATCACACCCACGGCAATCATCTGCTGGAGAAAGCGGCCATCATCGCGTCGGAAGCGTCGGCACGCGAGATGGAGGCGTTTTCACCGGCATTGCTGGCGCAGTTGAAGGCGGCAGGCGCGGCCGGGCAGATGGGAGTGGCCGGTCGCTATTTCGCCGAGGTGTTCGCGCCGTTCGATTTTGCCGGCGTGCAGGAGCGCGCGCCGACACGCACCTTCTGTGGCCAGACGCAACTGGACGTGGGCGGCCGCGCGGTTGACCTGATCGAGGTTGGCCCGGCGCACACCGCCGGCGATGTGCTGGTGCATGTGCCGCAAGCCAAGGCGGTGTTCACCGGCGACATCTTGTTCATCGAAGGCACGCCGATCATGTGGGCCGGGCCGGTATCGAACTGGATCGCCGCCTGCGAGCGCATCATTGCCATGGATGTGGATGTCATCGTGCCCGGTCACGGCCCTCTCACCGACAAGGCTGGTGTGCGCGAGGTGGCGGATTATCTCGCCTTTATCGACAGCGAAGCCCGCGCCCGCCACGCCGCCGGCCTGTCGGCGGAGGACGCAGCGCGGGACATCGGGCTGGGGCGTTATGCGACGTGGAAAGACGCCGAACGCATCGCGGTCAATGTCGACACACTGTATCGCGAATATAAAAACGACCCGACGCCGCCCGATGCCATCAGGCTGTTCGGGCTGATGGGGCAGATCTACTACGACAGGCGGTAGGCGCTGCGATCAGGCAGCCGTCACCCCGCCATCGATCACGAAATTCTGCCCTGTCGTGAAGGCGCCGGCCTTGCCAGCCAGAAACACCGCCATGCCGGCAATTTCATCCGGCACGCCGATGCGCTTCAACGGCGCGGTGGCGGTGGAGCGCTTCAGGGTTTCGGCATCATCCCACAACGCCTTGGCAAAATCGGTCTTGATCAGGCCGGGCGCGATGCAGTTCACGCGCACATTGTCGGGACCATATTCACATGCGAGGTTGCGAGCGAGCTGCATGTCGGCCGCCTTCGAGATACAATAGGCACCGATGATGGTGCTGCCGCGCAGGCCGCCGATGCTGCTGACGATGGTGATGGTGCCATCCCTGCGGGCACGCATCGCCGGGGCGACCATGCTGATCAGCCAGTGGTTCGAAACGATATTGTTCTGCAGGATCTTGGTGAACTGTTCATCGGAAATGCCGGCCTGCGGGCCATAATAGGGGTTGGATGCGGCATTGCAGACGAGGTGATCGATCTGGCCCCATTTGGCGACAGTGGCATCAACCAGCGCCTGCAGACTTTCCTTGGCTGCGATGTTGGCCGGCACGCTGATAGCGGCTTCGCGGCCCACGGCGGCGTTGATCTCGTCGCGCGCGGCTTCGCAGGCATCGGCCTTGCGGCTGGAGATCACCACGTTGGCGCCATGTTCGGCCATGCGGTGGGCAATGGCCTTTCCGATGCCGCGGCTGGAACCGGTGATGAGGGCGGTCTGCCCGGTCAGATCAAAAAGCGCCGGAAGGGCCATGGCGAAGTCTCCCCAGTGGTTGTTTGACGCAATCTAGGCTGCCGCTGCACCATCTGTCCACGCGCCAAGAGTGACAGGGTGGTGACAGCCTGCCATCAAACGCCATGACCGAATCATCTCCCGCAAAGCTGAGTTCCAACGGCGTACGCGCCACCATCCTGTCGTGCCTGTTTTTTGCCGGCTTTGGCGCGTTGATCCCGCATCTGCCGACCTGGCTGGATGCGGCGCAGGGCTTCACCGGCGTGCAGATCAGCCTGGTGCTCACGGTTGGTGGCTTGTCGCGCATTGTGGTCGGGCCGCTCACTGCCGCCTGGGCCGCAGGCCAAAGCGACAAGCGCGCGCCGCTGTTCCTGTTCGCCTTCCTGCTCACTGCTGGCTTTGGTGCGCTCTGGTTCGTGGAAGGCTTCTGGCCGGTGTTTGCCATCATCCTGCTGATGGATGTCGGCTTCTGGGGCCTGCTGCCAGCCGTGGAAGCGGCCTTGATCCGGCTGACGAAATCGGGGCTGCCGCCCTACGGCTTCGCGCGTGGCCTGGCGTCGGCAGCGTTCATTGTCGGTTCGTCCAGCGTGGGCGCGCTGGTGACGGATTTCGGGCCATGGGCGATCTGGGCCTGGCTGCTGGGCGTGTCGATCGCGCTGATCGGTGCGGCGTTCGTGATGCCGAAGGAGCCCGTGCAGGGCAATGAGGAAGGCGATTTCCTTGGCCGCCTGAAGGAAGGCGTTGGCCTGCTGAAGAACCGCCGCTTTGCGCTGCTGATCTTTGCCGCCGGCATCTTGCAGGCCACCCACGGCTATTTCTATGGCTTCGGCGTGCTGATCTGGACCAAGGATCAGGCGATTTCGCAGACGGTGGCGGGCAATCTCTGGTCTGTCGGCGTGGCGGTGGAAGTACTGTTCCTGATGTTCCTTGGCGGCTGGTCGAGCAAATTTGCATCCGAAACCCTGATCCTGGTGGGCGCCGTCGCCTGTATCATCCGCTGGACGGCGATGGCCTTCCTGCCGCCGGAATGGGCGCTGTGGCCGCTGCAGGTGCTGCACGCGGGCACCTTTGCGGCGGTGTTCCTGGGCGCGATGCGGCTGGTCAACCAGATGATGGGCGATGAACAGACAGCCACGGCGCAGATGATCTACATGGCGCTGGCCTCGGCCCCGGCGCAGGCCTTTACCACCTTCGTTTCCGGTTATCTTTATGATGCGCTGGTGGCCGATGGCGATGCCGCGCTGGGCTATCTGGCGATGACCGGGGTGAGTGTCGTGGGGCTGGTGCTGGCGCTGATGTTGTGGGTGACGCGGGCGAGGCCGAACACGCAGCTGGCGCCTGCCTAACTGCGCAATTCCTGTTCTGGCTGGCTGGCATATTGCGGCAGCGGGATGGCGGCGGCAGCAGCGCGCAGGGCGTTGCTCCAGCGGTTGTTGAGTTCGCTGTAATATTCATCATCCACCTCGATCCGGTGGATCAGCTCCAGATCGGAAACGCCGCTGCGGATGGTGGCGATATCGACCGGCAGGCCCACGGCCAGATTTGATCGCATGGTGGCGGAGAAGCTGATCAGCGCGATCTTCAGGGCTTCCGCCATCGGTGTTTCATAGGTGAGCATGCGATCGAGCACCGGCTTGCCATATTTGGTCTCGCCAATCTGCAGGAACGGCGTGTCGGATTGGCACTCGATGAAGTTGCCGGCGCCATAGATCTGGAACAGGCGCGGCCGCCGCCCGCCGATGCTGCCGGCCAGCAGCAGCGTGGCATCGGTGTAGACGCTCTCGTCCTTGACGACCCGGTCGATCTCTTCCTTGGCGTCGGAAAGCGCCTGGCCCACGAGTTGCGCGGCGCGGAACACGGTGGGCGACTCGGCCAGCACCTCCTTCTCGCCGGTATCGGGCATCACCACCCCCAGCGCGACACGGGAAAGGGCGCTCTGCGTGACCGACAATGATCCGGCCGATGCGCACATGATCACCCGGTCCGGGCCATGTTCCATTACCCGCAGCTTGCGATAGGTGGAGATGTTGTCGACCCCGGCGTTGGTGCGGGTGTCGGCCATCATCACAAGGCCTTCGCGCACGAGAATGCCGATGCAATAGGTCATGAGTGGTTTTTCCAGGTTCCTGTGATCGGCCGCAAGATTGGCGGCTTTGCCGGCAAGCGGCAAGGGGGGCACGTCAGCTCTGGTTCTGCACCTGGGTCTGGCGCCCCAGTTCGCCCAGCCCGGGATGCTGGCCAGTTGCTTGAGTGGTGACAGCCACGTTCATTGTTTCCATGCCGCCGCCGCGCCGGGCGCCGCGCACCGGGGCGCAATCACGATAATCCAGCCCCACCGCGACGCGAAGGTAGGCTTCGGTCGCGCACATGCCGTTGGTGGGATCAAAGGCCACCCAACCCAGATCGGGGATCAGCGCTTCGGCCCATGCGTGCGCTGCTGGCTGGGTGATGAAGCCATCGGCGCGCACCAAGTGGCCCGAAACATAGCGGGCCGGGATGCCCATACAGCGCGCCACGCTGAGGAAGACATGGGCATAATCCTGGCACACGCCGGCCCGGATCGCGAAGGCATGGGCGGCATCGCTGTGGGCGTGGGTGACATCGGGATCAAAGGTCATGCTGTCATACAGCAGCCCGGTGAGCCGGTGGCAGCTGGCCAGCGCGTCGCCGGCGTCAAGCTGGCGGGCCAGCTGCTTGATGGCATCATCGGGCATCGTGAGTTCGGTCTGGCGCAGATAGACGGTGGACGGCAGCCGTTCATAGCTGCCGGTGAGCACGCCATGGCTTTCGATCGTGTCCACTTCGCCGGTCACATGCAGGGCAACACGCTGCACCGGGCCGTCAGGGTAGAACATGTGGGTGATGTTGCCAAAGGCATCCTCACCGCGGCGCAGATGGCCATCGACTTCGGTATCGATGCGCCAGTGCACAACATGCTGGCCATCATGCCCGGCCGGCTGCACGCGCAGCAGTTGCAACACGTCGCTGGCGGCCTGCGCATATTCGTAGATGGTGGAATAATCGACCCGGATGCGCATGGCGGCCTTCAGAAAAGATATTGTTCGGCAACGGCTTCGCCCAGCCGGTTGTTGTCGGCAATGAACTGGGTCAGGAATTCGTGCAGGCCGCTGGCAAAGATCGCATCGATGTTGCCGCCCGTCAGCCGCGCGTGGCCGGTGCTGGCCAGCCGGTGCGCCGGGCCACGGCGGCCGCTGTGGCTGGCGAGCAGATCGAGGTGGCGCAGGATCTCATCATAGCAGGAGGCCAGGCTGCGCGGGATCTGGCGGTTGCAGATGAGCAGATCTGCGACCAGCCACGGCTTCACACTGTCGTTATATACCCAGCGATAGGCGGTCATCGCGGAGACCGTGCGCAGGATCGTCGTCCACTGGAAATAATCGAGGCTGCCGCCCACCGGTTCATCGCGCGGCAGCAGCAGGTGATATTTGACATCCAGCAGCCGCGCCGAATTGTCGGCCCGTTCGATGGCAGCACCGAGATTGGTGAACCAGAAAGCATCCGATCGCAGCATGGTGCGATAATTGGCGCCATCAAAGGCGGCGATGGCGTGCTTCACATATTCGATCAGCTGCGCCAGCGTCTCGCGACTGGAAAGATGGGTGCCATAACGGCTCACCTCCAGCCAGGCGGTGTTGATCGCCTCCCAACCTTCCTCGGTCATCGCGGTACGCACGGCGCGGGCATTGTTGCGCGCGGCTTCCAGGCAGGAGCGGATGGAGGAGGAATTGGCGGCGTTGAGCGTGAGATATTCCGTCACCTCATGCTCGTCGAGGGCAAGGCC
>JAIXQM010000220.1 GCA_027485735.1 Sphingomonadales bacterium
TCATCGCATGCTGTCGATGTGCCACGAAGCGGCCTCTGATGCGAGGGGGAATTGTGCCTCGGACGGGATAATTTGCTCAAAAAAGGTTGTGAAATCGGGTGAAAAGGTTGCCGCAAGTGGCGGATACGTGTACCGAACGTGCCGTTGGGGTTTCTAGTTTACGGTCGTAACTGAGTTGTAGTGACTTTGCGGCAAACTGTCGTGGTGGGGACATGAACACGATGAATGGTGCAGGTTTGAACGGGATTGATGCTAAGGTGCGGAAGTTTCCCCTGATGTCTGCACTGGCATCGTTGGCGTTCATTGCGTCACTGGCGACACCGGCTGCCGCCCAGATCAATCCCTACGCCCAAACTGGCAATGCTGGTGGCGACAATGATGACGATTCGCTGCGGGCGCCTTCGGCCGTGCCCGGACTTTCCGGCTACAGCCGCGGCCTGTCGTTGGGGGCTTCGATTTCGACCCGCTATGAAGACAATCTCCTGCGCCAGGCTGTAAAGGACGACGGCATCCGGATCCGCCCACTGGTGAGCGGTCGCTATGGCCTCGGACTTGGCCGTGGTGGCCTCTTCGTGCAGGGTAATTACGGCCGTGATGTCATTTACGGCAGCAACCGGGTAGCGCCTTCCGAGCGCCTGATGATGGGTGGAGGCCTGGATTTCAACCTTTCGCGCTGCACGGGTCAGGTCGGCGGTTCGTGGCGGCGCGGTCTCAGCTTCATCACTGAAGCATCCCAGTTTGGGGGCTTCAGCCAGGAAACGGCGACCGCCGGTTTTGCCGCGCAATGCCGGTTGGGCGGCGCGTTCAGCATCAACGGTTCGGTGCTGCGCTCCGATGCGTCCGTGGTCCGGAATGCCACCGGCGGGCCGGCAACAACAGCCTTCGATACCCAACGCTGGAGTTATTCGGCCGGCATTGGATTTGGCAACGCTGCATTGGGCCAGTTCAACCTTGGTGGGTCGATTTCGGATTCGACCATGCCGGGCCGCCTGTTGCTCACGCCCGAAGGTCTGGTGGAAGACGGGCTCAATCAACGCAGCCTGCGGCTCGGCTATTCCCGCCGCTTCGGGTCAAAGATCAATGTTTCGGCTGGCGTTTCATATCTTGACACGCAGCCAAGCACATCGGTGAATGTCGTCTTCATCGATGGCGTTCCCCAGCTGGTTGATCGTCCGGGCTTCAAGGGTGCCGGCTATGATGCCGCCATCGATTTCACTTTCTCACCGCGCCTGGGATTGGCGCTCACCGCCGGGCGCAACACAAGCGCCAACGGCATCGTTGGCGCGCAATTCGTGATTGCGACGTTCTGGGCGGCTCAGATCGATTATCGGTTGGGCACGCGATATACGCTCTCTACCGGGATCAATCTCCGCAACAGCAAGTTCCGCGGCGCCTTTGAATCTGCGCTCGATCCGGTTCGGCGCCAGGCAGATGATTTCACCCGTATTTACGCCCAGTTTGGCGGCCGGCTTGGGCAGCGCTTACGTTTGTCGATCGATGTCGCCCACAACCGGCGCAGGTCGAATCCGGCGGTCTTGAATTTCAATTCGACAGGCGTTGGCTTGTCCCTTGGTTATCAGTTGGGAAGAGGTTGAAGATGACGCGTCTGATCCAGGCAGCAATTATTTCGGTGCTGTTGTCCGGCACCGCCGTGGCGCAAACCAACGATTACAAAGGCTATGTGTTAGGCCCTGACGACAGCGTGCAGGTGATTGTCTATGGCCAGAGCGAGTTCAATGTCACCACGCGTGTGAAGGCTGATGGCACGATCGTGATGCCACTGATCGGCATCGTGAAGGCCAGCGGCGAGACCAATATCACGCTGGCCAAGGCGATCACCGACAAGCTGGTGGCCAGCGGATATCTTAAGGACCCGCTCGTCAATATCGAAGTCGGCAGCTATATCTCTCGCTCCGTCAATATTGCTGGCGCCGTTAGTGCACCCGGGATCGTGCCGCTGGATCGGCCTTACCATGCGCTGGAAGCGCTGCTGAAGGCTGGTTGGGTGCGGTCCGACGGTGCCACTTTCGTCTATCTGCGCCGACCAGGTCAGTCGGAGCGCAAGCTGGACGTGGAGCAACTGGTGCGCGGCGACGCCAATTCCGATCCTCTGCTGACCCCGGGCGATACTCTGTTCGTGCCACCGGCGGAAACCTTCTTCATCTACGGGCAGATCAATGCCCCGGGCATGAAGGCCATCCTGCCAGGCATGACCATCCGCCAGGCGATCGCGCTTTCGGGCGGCGTGTCGCCATCGGGCAAAGCAGACAAGGTTGGCCTGGTGCGGGCCAATGGCAAGGAAATCGATGGCGATCCGTCCATGAAAGTACAGAACGGCGATGTGATCATCATCAAGGAGCGCCTGTTCTGATCATTGCATGATCAGAACGCGTGTTCTTGTGATGGGTAATGGGAAAGGGGCCAGGCAAACTGGCATGAAACGATGAGCATTATTCAGCTTTTGCGTATTCTGGTGGCCCGGCGATGGATCGTCTTTGGCTGCATGATCCTGTCACTGATTGTAGCCGGAGCGGTGGGCAAGATCCTGCCGGCCCGGTACCCGGCCACTGCCCGCGTATTGATGGACAATTTCAAGCCTGACCCTGTGACCGGCACCATGATGAATGCCGTTGGCCTGCGCAGCTTCACGCGCACGCAGATGGAGTTGATCAAGGATTACCGTATCGCCGGGGAAGCGGTCGACAAGCTGGGGCTCACCAGCAACGCCGACCTTCTTGCACAGTGGCAGTCGGCCACGGGCGGCAATGGCGATTTCCGCCGCTGGGTCGCTGATCGGATCATCACCAGTACCCGTGTCGATCTCATCGAGAATTCCAACATTCTGGCCATCAATTACGAGGCAAGCAATCCAGAAGTGGCGCGGCGCACGGCCAATGCCCTGCGCGAGGCCTACATCGAGAACAGCCTCAAATTCCGCACCGATAGCGCCGGCCGAACGGCTGAATGGTATCGCGAACAGGCCAATCGCGCCCTCAAGGCACTCGAATCCGCTGAATCTGCCAAGACCAGGTTCGAGCAGGAAAACGGCATCGTGATGACGTCGAGCGGCGAAGCCGAGACCGTGAAATTGGCCAGTCTGCAGGCCGCGCTCACGGCGGCGCGCAGCAATGAAAGCATGCAGCAGTTCGAAGCCGTGAAGCAGTCAACCACGTCGGGCGTTGTCGATACGCTGAAGGTGCAACTGGCGACCCTGAACGATCAAATCGAGATGGCGTCGGAACGGCTGGGTGTGCAGCACCCGACCTATATCGCCATGCAGGCGCGCCGGCTGCAGCTTGAACGACAGCTCGGCCGTGAGCAGGCCGCCGCTCGCCAGGCCGGTGCTGCCCAGTTGGGGGCGTCGCGCAGCAGTGTTGCCCAGATCGAGGCCGCTTATGAATCGCAGCGCTCCAAGGTCTTCTCGATGAAGGAAAAGCTGGACAAGCTGAATCAACTGGTCAGCGAAGTGATCCTGCGGCGTGGCCAATATGAACAGGCCGCCAAGCGCACCGCCGATTTGCAGCTGGAATCCAACGTGGCCGATGCCGGCTTGGTCGTGCTCGGCGATGCCACGGTTTCTGCCCAACCGTCCTTCCCGAATTGGCCGCTGATCATCGGCTTGGCCGTTGGCGCTGGTCTCTCGTTGGGCATCGTGATGGGGCTGTTTGTCGAGCTGGTGAACCGCCGTGTCCGCGGTGCTGAAGACCTGAGCTATGCAGCCCGGGTTCCGGTGTTTGCCGTTATTGCTGAACGCCGCAAGCCGGAGTGGCACCAGATCCTCAAGCGCATCCTGGCGCGTGGCAATGCCACCGCGTCGGGCATGCAGCCAGCCGAATGAGTAAAGATGCCATGGACAATACCGAAACCGACATCGGCCCCAGCGAGGCCGTAATCGATGGCGCTGCCGCCAGCCAGGTGACAGGCAGCACCGACGGCAATGAACGCTATGACGCGCCGATCCGTGATGTGCTGACTCGCCTGGGTTATCTGTCACAGGATCAGGTGGCCAAGGTGCAGGCCCATGCTGCTGAGCGCGGTTTGGACTTCGATCAGGCGGCGCTGGAACTGGGCTTCATCACCACTGATGATCTGGATCGCGCCCGCGAGCAATTGATCAACAGCCTGGCATTGCAGAATATCGCCCGTCGTCCGGTTTCGGACGAACTGGTGGTGCTCTCTGATCCCGGCTCGGTGCGGGCGGAATCGATCCGCATGCTGCGCACATCGGTCATTGCCCAGCACATCAAGAACGGCCGGCGCGGCCTTGCCGTGGTGGCCACGGCTGATGGCCACGGCTGTTCGTGGGTCGCTGCCAATCTGGCGGTGGCATTGAGTCAGGTGGGCTTCAAGATCCTGCTGGTCGATGCCAACATGCGCTCGCCCCGTCAGGATCAGATTTTCGGCCTGGATCCCAACGCGCCGGGCCTGTCCAGCTTCCTGTCGCTCCAGGTTGCCCGCCCCGAACGTGTCGTCAATGCCAATGTGTTGCCCGGACTGGCACTGATCACTGCTGGCCCGCCGACCAGCCGGCCGCAGGAATTGCTGTCTGGCAACCGCTTCCGCGACGGTGTCAACACGCTGCTGCGTGAATATGATCTGGTGATCTTCGACACGCCGGCGGCCAATACCAGCGCCGATGCGCTGAACGTCGGCGCCGGCGCAGCCTATGCCCTGGTGGTGGGCCGCGCCAATCACAGCTTCTACAAGGACATCAACACCCTTACCGAGCAGTTGGCTGCTGCCCGCTGCGCGGTTGTTGGCGCGGTGCTGAACGAGTTCTGATGCCGGACCCGGGGGGCATTGCACCGGCAGCGGCACCGCCGGCCACCGATTGGCGGCGGCTGGCGGCCGCGCATTGGCCGATGTGGCTGGGCCTTGCCGCGATGGCGCTGCCCACGCTGCTCGCGCTTGCTCAAGGACCATGGCAGGAAGAATCCGGCGTGCACGGTATCATCGTGCTGGTCACCGGCCTGTGGCTGGTGTGGCGCCGGCAGGACGAGATCCTGGCGAACCGACAAGAGGGCAATCCCTGGATCACCGCGGCAATTCTTGCGGTGGCCGTGCCTCTTTATGTCGCCGGACGCGCTTTTGAATTCATCAGTATCGAAGCTGGCGCGCTGTTGCTGGCGCTGGTCGCGGTGGCTCACCAATATTGGGGCCTGAAGGTGACGGCGATGCTGTGGTTCCCGATTGTCTATCTAGGCTTCGTGGTGCCGCTTCCGGGTTGGTTCCTCGACACTATCACGCTGCCGCTGAAGGAAGTCGTGTCGGAACTGGTCACTGGGGGACTGGCCGCAGTTGGTTATCCGGTCGGCCGCATGGGCGTCACCCTTTACATCGGCTCCTACCAGTTGCTGGTGGAAGATGCCTGTTCCGGCCTCAATTCACTGATCAGCCTCACGGCCATCGGACTGTTCTATGTCTATCTAATCCGCGGCTCCAACCCGCTCTATTCGCTGCTGCTGCTGGCCATGGTGATCCCGATTGCCATCGCGGCCAACATCGTGCGCGTCGGGGCGCTTGTGCTGATCACCTATCACCTCGGCAACGCCATGGCACAGGGTTATCTGCACAATTTTGCCGGCATGGTCACGTTCGTGTCGGCCTTGTTGTTCATCTTCGCTCTGGATTGGGCACTTACCCCCATCCGCCGCCGCCTGGAAAGCAAGGCAGCATGAAGAGCGGGCTTAATCGTCGCGATGTCCTTCTGGGCGGCGCCCTGTTGACCGGCGCGGGCGGCGCGGCGGCACTGGTGCCGCGTGGTCGGTTGGTGCTGATGCCCAAGGGCCATGAACTCGAAGCGATCGTGCCGAAGAAGCTGGGTGGCTGGACCTACGTGCCCACCCCCGGCATCGTCATGCCGCGCACCGAAGGCACGCTTTCCGCCAAGCTATATGGCGATGTTCTCAGCCGCGTTTATGTGTCCGAATCCCGGCTGCCCGTGATTCTGGTGATGGCCTATGGCCCTGTGCAGAACGACCTGCTGCAGCTGCATCGGCCGGAAGTTTGTTACTCGGCGGTTGGTTTCCAGGTGTCGGGCACCACCCCAGCCAAGCTGCCGTTGGCGGCGGGAGTGGAACTGCCGATCCGCGAGTTGGTGGCGGAATCTGATCGCCGTGTCGAAACCATCACCTATTGGACCCGGGTGGGTGATGATCTGCCGACCAACGGGACAGAACAGCGCATTGCCAAGCTGAAGCAGCAATGGGCCGGCTATGTGGCCGATGGCATATTGGTTCGCATGAGTTGCGCTGTGCCGCCCGAACCCGGCGTACGCGATCAGTTGGCAGAGTTCGCGCGTGAGTTGGTGAATGCGGTCCCGGCGGTCGATTTGCCGGCGCTGGTAGGACGGCCGCTTGCGGCCCGGCTCGCATGAAGGGGGATTCAGCCCTAGTTGAAGGGCTGCAGAACGCGCCAGATGAATGCGATCGTAGCAACGAACAGGGCTACGGCCCCAGCGTGCATGATCATTTCGCCGGATTTCATCGCTTCATTGCCGATGTAGTTGGTCACAGCACAGCCGACAGCAGCAACAAGATATTGCCAGAGATGGTCACGAGGTTCGCCTTGACTGCGCTGCAGAAACAGCACGATCAGGCCGGCAAACGTCATCACCGTCAACCAATCGTATGGCGTTTCCATTCAATCAACTCCCTCGCTCTAGCCTCTATAGCAACTGGTAAGCGGCTGGCCAGACTATTTGCATTCCATCACGGTTTTTGCACTTCGCAGCGATTGGACGCCGTGTTGTGAACAGCCATCATCCGATCGCCCCTGCCACAGCAGCCCCAGCCACTGCCGCCAGCTCCGGCGGGCCTAGCATGCCGCTGGGTTTTGCCATCCTGATCGTGCGTCTGCTGGAATTCATGGCAGTGGGTCTTGCCGGTTTGTGGCTGGTCAATGTCAGCCCCACCGATCTGGGCAGCAATCTCGAAATATATACGCGGGTAACCCTCATCGCCAGTCTGGCCTTTGCCGTTTTGGCCGAAAGCCTGGGCAGTTATGACATCGAAGCGCAGTTCAGCCTGCGGCTGGGCTGGCGGCGGGTGCTTCTGGCGTGGACGATGGCGGCGCTATTCCTCATCACCATCGGCTTCCTGCTGAAATCCTCCGAACAGGTTTCGCGGGCTTGGGCGATCAGTTGGTTCGTGGCGGGCGGCACGGCTCTGCTGCTCACACGCATCATCACCACCATGTGGGTACGCCGCCTCAAGAAGCGCGGCACCTTCAACGAACGCGTCGCGATCTTCGGCGCTGGGCCGCAAGGGGTGCGCTTTGCCGAATATGTGCAGGCACATGATCGCCTCACCATCACGCTTGTTGGGATCTTCGATGATCGCCGGCACGATCGATTGCCCACTGAAGCCGCCGGCGTACCGGTGCTGGGCAATCTCACCACGCTGATCGGCATGATCCGCGAGGGACTGATCGATCAGGTGGTGGTGGCGCTGCCGTGGGCAGCCGAGCGCCGCTTGCAGGATGTGATGGCGCGACTGGTGCTCACGCCCGTGAAGGTCCGTTTGGCGCCCGATCTGGTCAGCTTCACCTTTGCCCGCCGCCCGGTAGTGATCCTGGGCGACGTGCCGGTGATGACCCTGTTCGATCGGCCAATTTCCGGCCTGTCAGCCATCATAAAAGCCATTGAAGACAAATTCTTGACAGCGCTCATCCTGATTGCCGCCTCTCCGATCATGGCACTGGCGGCTTTGGCTGTCCGGCTGGATTCTCCCGGGCCGATCCTGTTCCGGCAGCCGCGTGAAGGCTTCAACAACCGCAGTTTCCACTGCTTCAAGTTCCGCACGATGTATGACGAGCGGTTGGAGTACAGGAACATTACCCAGGCCAGCCGCGACGATCCACGCATCACCCGGGTGGGGCGTTTCCTGCGTCGCACGAGCATCGATGAATTGCCGCAGCTTTTCAACGTTTTGATGGGAGACATGTCGCTCGTGGGCCCGCGCCCGCATGCCGCGTCGACCCGGGCCGGTGGCCGATTGTTCTCCGATGTCGTGCAAAGCTATGCCGCCCGCCACAAGGTGAAGCCGGGTATCACCGGCTGGGCCCAGGTGTGTGGCTGGCGCGGCGAAACCGATACCGAGGAAAAGCTGATCAAGCGGTTCGAGCATGATCTCTATTACATCGAGAATTGGTCGATCTGGCTCGATCTCTACATCTTGGTGCGGACCGTGGGTGCGGTTTTACTGCCCCGGAATGCATTCTGAGAGCGGTTGGCCGAGGGCGGGGCACGGCCTGCCGCAGACCTGAACGACTCTGGGCGGACAGAATGTCGCATTAGTAGCAAAATTACCATTCGCCACTTGTCGGCGACATAATCTTACCATAAGCGCGGCTCGTAACACGGTTTCCTGTCCGTTGGCCGGCCTTTGCCGTGTCAGCGGCAATGGTTGGGTAGAATGAACATGGTTGATACCGCCTCTGCTGCGCGTGTCCAGATGCTGGCCGCCTGTGTAAATCCGGTGCGCACCCGTGCCGATTGGGAGGGCATGCGTGCCGAGGTGCTGGCGGATCCGGGCGCTTTCCATGGCAGGATCGCTGCCCAGAACCTGCACTGGCTGGTTGATGTCGCCGGCCGGCCGGCCTGGCTGAGCCGCGGCGCTGACGGCGAATGGGCCGGTTGGGATGCCGAGACCGCTGCGCCGGTGCGTGCCGTCCTGGGCGAAGACTTCGCGCCCTGGACCCGCGCCTTCAATGCCGATGATGCGCCCAACTTCCGCTGGTTCGAAGGCGGCCGCACCAATGCCGCCTTTAACGAACTTGATCGCCACGTGCTGGCCGGCCACGGTGCGGAAGCCGCCTTCATCTTTGAAGGCGACCGTTGGGATCTGGCGGCCAATGATGGCCGCGGTGCGCCGGTCGATTGCGTCACCGTCTCCCGCCGCCAGTTGCTGCTGGAAGCCGCCCAGTGCGCGGTGGCGCTCACCAAGCTCGGCCTCAAGGCCGGGGACCGCATCGCGCTCAACATGCCCAACGTGCCGGCCCAGCTTTACTGGACTGAAGCGGCCAAGCGCATCGGTGTCATCTACACGCCGGTGTTCGGCGGCTTTTCGGACAAGACGCTGAGCGACCGCATCCACGATGCCGGCGCGCGCATCGTGATCACCGCTGATGGCGGCTATCGCAACGCCCAGATCGTGCCGTTCAAGACGGCCTATACCGATCCGGCGCTGGACAATTATGTGCCGGTCAATGTCGCCCTGCAGATGCTTGAGGAACGTCTTGGCGGTGCCGATCTTGGCCTGTCTGACACGACCCGCACCGCCATGGCCGGCATCGTCACGGCGGCGCTGAAGGGCGAAGTCACCGTCGAGCGCGGCGACGTCATGCGCGGCCTCGGCCGGGCGCTGGCCGAACTGGGCAAGGAAGGCCTGGTCGATGCTGCGCAGTCTGCGCGCATCCGCATCGCCATCGCCGAAACGCTGGTCAGCACCCCGCCGCGCGTCGATGCGGTGATCGTTGCCAATCATGCCCATGTGCCCGATATCGTCTGGCGCGACCGCGACGTGTGGGGCCACGATCTCACCAATGCCGCGCTGGCCGATATCCTCGCTGCCGCCGGCCTGCCCGATGAAGCGGCGTTGCACGCGCTCGATGATCAGGCCTTTGTCGCCGCCCTCTGGAAGGCGTCGAAGCCGCTGCCGGTCGATGCCGAATATCCGCTGTTCTTCATCTACACCTCGGGTTCCACCGGCAAGCCGAAGGGCGTCGTCCACGTCCACGGCGGCTATGCCAGCGGCATCATGGAGACCATGAAGGTCGCCTTCGACGCCCGCCCCGGTGATACCATCTTCGTCGTCGCCGATCCGGGCTGGATCACCGGCCAGAGCTACATGATCGCCGCCGCGCTGTTGTCCCGCGTCACCACCGTGCTGGCCGAAGGCTCGCCGGTGTTCCCGCATGCCGGGCGTTTCGCGGCGATGATCGAGAACCACGGCGTCACCATCTTCAAGGCCGGCGTCACCTTCCTGAAGGCGGTGATGACCGATCCGCAGAATCTGAAGGACATCCAAGCCTACGACCTCAGCGGCTTGCGCGTCGCCACCTTCTGTGCCGAGCCTTGCTCGCCGCCGGTGCAGGCCTTCGGCATGGAGAATATCACGCCGCAGTACATCAACAGCTATTGGGCGACCGAGCATGGCGGCATCGCCTGGACGCATTTCTATGGCAACGGCGATTTCCCGCTGGCGGCCGATGCGCGCACCTTCCCGCTGCCGTGGATCGTCGGCGATGTGTGGGTGGAAGACGAAACCGGCGACAAGCAGGCCCGTGTGCTGCTGACCCGTGACGGCAGTGATGGCGTGACGTGGCGCAAGGCCGGCCGCGGCGAAAAGGGTGAGATCATCATCGCCGCGCCCTATCCCTATCTGGCGCGCACCGTGTGGGGCGATGCTGAGAATTTCCACGTTGAGAACGGCGTGGTCGCCCCCGGCTGGGCCGGTGATGCCGGCCGCTGGCGCGATGGCTACTGGAGCCGCTGGCAGGGTGTGTGGGCCTATACCCAGGGCGATTTCGCCGTGCAGGGCGATGACGATGGCTTCTCGCTGCATGGCCGTTCGGATGACGTGATCAACGTGTCCGGCCACCGCATGGGTACCGAGGAAATCGAAGGCGCCATATTGCGTGACAAGGCGCTGAACCCGGAAAGCCCGGTTGGCAATGTGCTCGTCGTTGGCGCGCCGCACCGCGAGAAGGGCCTGACCCCGCTCGCCTTCATCACGCCGGCCCCCGGCCAGATCATCACCCGCGATGACGAGCGCCGGCTGTCCGACCTGGTGCGCACCGAAAAGGGCGCGGTGGCGGTGCCGGGCGATTTCCTGGTGGTGTCGCAGTTCCCGGAAACCCGCAGCGGCAAGTACATGCGCCGCATGGTGCGCGCGCTGGTGGAAGGCACGCCTATTGGCGACGTCACCACGCTGAAGAACCCGGAAAGCCTTGACGAGCTCAAGCGCGTCATCACCGCGTGGGAGCGCAAGCAGCGCCTGTCCGAAGATCAGGATATCTTCGATCGCTATCGCTATTTCCGCATCCAGTACAATACGGTCGCACCAGGCAAGAAGGTGGCGACGGTGTTCATCACCAACCCGCCGGTCAACGCACTCAATGAACGCGCCATCGATGAACTGGTGATCGTGGTCGAACATCTGTCGCGCCGTGATGATGTGGCGGCCGTGGTGTTCACCGGTGATGGCACAGCCAGCTTCGTGGCGGGCGCCGACATCCGCCAGTTCCTGGAAGAAATCCACACGGTGGAAGAAGCCCGCGTGCTGCCGGCCAACGCCCAGCTGGCGTTCGGCAAGATCGAACAGATGGGCAAGCCCTGCGTCGCGGCCATCCAGGGCGTGGCGCTGGGTGGCGGCATGGAATTCGCGCTGGCCTGCCATTATCGCGTCGCCGAAAGCCACGCCCGTTTCGGCCAGCCGGAAATCCGCCTGCGCCTGCTGCCGGGCTATGGCGGCACGCAGCGGCTGCCGCGTCTGCTCACCGATCGGCGTGGGCCGGAAGGGATGCTGGATGCGCTTGATCTGATCCTCGGTGGACGCAGCGTCGAAGCTGCGGATGCGCTGGACATGGGCGCCATCGATGCCATCGCCGATGGTGCCAACGATGCGCTCAGCCTCGCTCATGCCGCCGTGCGTGAGTTCGTGCGCCTTGGTGATACCAGCCATCTGGGCCGCGCCTGGGCGGAACGCCGCAAGGCCGCCAAGAGCGCCTGGCAACATGAAGGCCATGTCGATCTGGATCACGCACTGGCCGATCCGTTCGTGCAGCGCATCCTCAAGCAGCTCGATTGGGCCGGTCGCGGCAAGGCCGGCGAACGCGCCATCGATGCGATCCGCACCGGCTGGACGCAAGGCATGGCCGCAGGCCTTGCCCGCGAAGCCGAATTGTTCAGCGAAGCCGTGGTCGATCCCGAAGGCGGCAAGACCGGCATCCGCCTGTTCATGGACAAGAAGGCGCCGCCGCTCCCCGTCCGCCGCAATGGCGTGCACATCGAAGCTGAGTTCGACGCCAAGGCCGAGCGGCTGGAAGCGGCCGGCGACCTGCTGCCGGTGGGCGCGCCTTTCTTCCCCGGCGTGACGCCGATTCCCGGCCATCAATATGGCTTTGGCATCGCGCGCAGCCCGGATACCGGTGCGCCGCAGTTCGGTCCGCCGGAAACCCACGAGAAGCAGCTGATCGTGCCGACGCCGCAGCCGGAGCCGAACGAGGCGCTGGTCTATCTGCTCAGCAGCGAAGTGAACTTCAACGATATCTGGGCCTTGACCGGCATCCCCGTCTCCCCGTTCGACAATCACGAGGAAGATGTGCAGCTGACGGGTTCCGGTGGTCTGGCGCTGGTTGCGGCGCTGGGCAGCGAAGTGCGCGGTCAGGGGCGGCTGAAGGTGGGTGACATGGTGGCGGTCTATTCCGGCACCTCCGATCTGCTCAGCCCGCAGGCCGGGCGCGACCCGATGTATGCCGATTTCTCCATTCAGGGCTATGAAACGAAATCGGGCAGCCACGCCCAGTTCCTCACCGTGCAGGCACCGCAGCTGCACCCGGTGCCCGGTGATCTGACGCTGGAACAGGCCGGCAGCTACATCCTCAACCTCGGCACCATCTGGCGCTGCCTTTATACCACGCTGGAAATCATCGGCGGCAAGACCATCTTCATCGAAGGGTCGGCCACCGGTACCGGGCTTGATGCGCTGAAATCGGCCAAGGCCAGCGGGTTGCAGGTGACGGGCCTGGTTTCCAGCCCGGCCCGCGCCGAGTTCGTGAAGTCCAAGGGCGCCGTGGGCGCGCTGGATCGCACCGATCCGCGCTTCAAGTCGCTGTTCACCTCCGTGCCCGATGGCACAAAGGCCGATTGGGCGGCGTGGGAACAGGCGGGCCAGGCGCTGGTGGCCGAATACAAGGCGCTGAACGGCGGCAAGCTGGCGGATTATGCCGTGTCCCACGCCGGCGAAACGGCATTCCCGCGCAGCTTCCAGCTGCTGGGCGATGGCGGCGTGCTCGCCTTCTATGGTGCGTCGTCGGGCTATCACCTCAGCTTCATGGGCAAGAAGGGCGGTTCCGATCCGGTCTCCATGCTGGCCCGCGCTGGTGCGCGTGGCGGTGAGGCGGTGCTGATCTTCTACGGCCCCGGCACCACCCAGTTGGCGGATGAGACCGGCCTTGAGATGATCGAGGCCGCGCGTGGCTTGGGTTGCCGCATCGTTGTCGTCACCAACACCGATGGCCAGCGCGAGTTTATCCTGTCGCTGGGCTTTGAAGATGCGGTGGCGGGCGTCGTGTCCCTTGAAGGCATCAAGCGGCGTGAAGGCGCCAATTTCGATTGGCCCGACACCATGCCGCGCCTGCCGGTCGCGCGCGAGGATATCGAGAATTTCCGCGAAGCCGTGCGCCAGTTCCAGGACAAGACGCTTAAGCCTTTCGGCAATGCTGTCGGCAAGCTGCTGCGCTCGCCGGACAATCCGCGCGGTAACCCGGATATTGTGCTGGAACGTGCCGGGCAGGACACGCTGGGCGTGACCACGGCGCTGGTGAAGCCGTTCACCGGCCGGGTGGTCTATTGCGAGGACATGGCCGGGCAGCGCTATAATTTCTATGCGCCGCAGGTGTGGACGCGCCAGCGCCGCATCGTGATGCCGATGGCGGAAATCCGCGGCACACATTTGTGCAACGCCTACGAAGTCACCCGCATGAACGACATGATCGCGGCGGGCATTCTGGATGTGACCGAACCGACGGTGGTGCCCTGGGAAGGCCTGCCGGAAGCGCACCAGAGCATGTGGGACAACCGCCACACAGGCGCGACCTATATCGTCAACCACGCGCTGCCGGCGATGGGCCTGCGCGGCAAGGATGAGCTGTACGAAGCTTGGGCTTCGTTGAGCACGGACAAAGGGCAGGGGGAATGAACGCGATGGCCA
>JAIXQM010000101.1 GCA_027485735.1 Sphingomonadales bacterium
CGGGAGGGCACACGGAACGCGCGGGTGGTTAGCAGAAGGATCGAAGAGAAACAAACCGCGGGGCAAGCGCTGATCGCCGGCTGGCACCGCTGGCTGGATGCCGAACGCGCGCATCTGCCCTTGTGGCTGCCGGTGGCGCTGGCGGCCGGCATCGCGCTGTGGTTTGTGCTGCCGTGGGCGCCGTGGCGGCAGGCGGCGGCGTGCGCGGCCGCTGCACTGGCCATCGGATTTCTACTGGCCGGGCTGCGGCCGCTGGCCTGGATGGTTCTGCTGCTGCTGGCCGGCCTGGGCGTCTCCGAACTGCGCGTCGCCTTGAATCATCATCCGGTGCTGGCCGGGCGGGTGTTCGCCACCGTCACCGCCCGTGTGGAAAGTGCCGAACCGCTGGCCTTTGGTGATCAGCGCCTGGTGCTGGTGCCGGCCGCTGGCCACAGCCTGCCCGGCGATGTCGAGCGACTGCGCCTGCGCCTGCGCGGTGATCAGCCACAGATCGCCGCTGGCGCCATCATCACGGCGCGCGCGTTGCTCTCCCCGCCATCGGGCATGGCGGTGCCCGGCGGTTATGATCTGGCCCGCCGCGCCTGGTTTGATGGCATCGGCGGCACCGGCGTGGCGCTGGGGCCGGTGCGCATTCTGGCCGCGCCACCGCCAGGCCCGGGCCTGTGGCTGGCCGGCGTGCGCAGTCGCCTGCAGGTGCTGATCACCAGCCGCATGCCGGGGGAGGCGGGTGCGGTTGCTGCCGCCTTCGTCACCGGCTGGCAGGGCGCGATCCCGCCGGCCACCGCTCAGGCCATGCGCGATGCGGGCCTGGCGCATCTGCTCTCCATTTCGGGCCTGCACATCGCCGTGGTGGTGGGCAGTGTCGCGCTGCTGATGCGCTGGCTGCTGGGTCTGTGGCCGTGGCTGGTGCTGCGGGTGCCGGTGCCCACGCTGGCGCTGGCGGCGGGCGCGTTGGCGGGGCTGGCCTATACGCTGCTGGCCGGCGCGCAGGTGCCCACGGTGCGCGCGGTGATTGCTGCCTGCATCGTCGTTGTCGGCATGATGCTGGGCCGGCAGGCGTTGAGTTTGCGGCTGCTGGCGGCGGCGGCCTTTGCGATCCTGGTGGTGCGGCCCGAAGCGCTGCTGGGGGCCAGCTTCCAGATGAGCTTCGCCGCCGTCATCGGCATCGTCGCCCTGTATGAAAGCCGGCTGGGCAAATGGCTGACGGCGGTGCGGGAGGATGAACCCTGGTGGCAATGGCTTGCCCGCGCGGCAGCGTCGCTGCTGGCGTCCGGGCTGGTGGCGGAATTGGCGCTGTCGGGCATCGGCCTCTATCATTTCGGCCGCAGCGGGCTGTACGGGATTGCCGCCAACCTGATCGCCATTCCCTACACCAGTTTTGTGGTGATGCCGGCCTTGATGCTGGCCATGCTGGCGGAAGTGCTGGGACTTGGCTGGCTGTGGCCACTGGCCGGCTGGGCCATGCAGCAGCTTATCGCGCTGGCCGATCTCACCGCATCACTGCCCGGTGCCGTAATCACCAGTGCCGCCATCCCGGGGCCGGCGTTTGTGCTGGGCGCTGCTGGTGGCCTGTGGCTGGCGCTGTGGCGCAGCCGCGCGCGCTGGTGGGGGCTGGCGCCGCTGGCCGGCGCGGTGCTGCTGGCGTGGTCAGCGGCCGTGCCCGATCTGCTGATCAGCAGCGATGGCCGCCACCTGGCGCTGCGGCTGCCCGATGGCCGGTTGGCCCATAGCCGCGAACGCGTTGGTGATTTCCTGATCGACAGTTGGGCGGAAGCGGTGGGCAGCGATCCCGCCAGCGCCGTCTGGCTTGGCACATTGCCATCCGCCCGTTGTTCGGCGGAAAGCTGCGTGGCAAAGTCGGAGCGTGGCGGCCGGCGCTGGCGCGTGCTGGCCACCACCGGCCGCAGCCTGATCCCGCGTGATCGCTTCGCCCCGGCCTGTGCCGCAGCCGATATCGTCGTTTCAGATCGACGGTTGCCGGATTGGTGCCGGCCGCGTTGGCTGAAACTGGATGCTGCCGCCCTGGCGCAAACCGGGGCCGTGGCGATCTGGCTCGACGTGCAGCGCGTGGCAACTGCTGCCGATGCCGCCGGCGACCGGCCGTGGCAGCACCACTGAACAGTGCGAGCTTGCCGACTGGCTGGCGAGTGACGATGCTGGGGAAGGGGAGAAGACCATGGCCAACATCATCGATCCGGAACGCCCGATCGTGGATCCGCATCATCATTTGTGGGATCGGCGCTTCGTGCCGCAGCCTGCCGCCGGCGCCACGGATTTTGAACGGGCCATCAGCCTCAGCCCGCTCTATCTGCTCGATCAACTGAACGCCGACATGAAGGCCGGTCACAACATCGTTGCCACCGTTTTCCTGGAATGCGGCGCCTTCTATCGCGCCGATGGCCCGCCGGAACGGCGCTGCGTGGGCGAAACCGAGTTCGTGAACGGCGTCGCCGCCATGAGCGCGTCTGGCCTCTATGGCCCGGCCCGCGCCTGCGCCGGCATCGTCGGCCACGCCGATCTCACCCGCGGTACCGCCGTGCGGCCGGTGCTGGAGGCGCACCTCGCCGCCGCCCCGGAACGCTTCCGCGGCATCCGCCATTCGCCGGCGTGGGATGCGGATCCGGACGTACTCGGCATGCTGCAGCGCAACCCGCCCGGCCTGCTGGCTGATCCGGCTTTCCGCGCCGGTCTGGCTGAACTGGCGGCCATGGGTCTCAGCTATGATTGCTGGCTGTTGGCGCCGCAGTTACCCGAACTCATCGCCATGGCCCGCGCCGTGCCGGATCTGACCATCATCTGCGATCACCTTGCCACACCGCTGGGCACGGCGTCTTACGCCGGCCGGTGCGATGCGGATTTTGCAGAATGGGCGGGCAATATCAAACAGCTGGCGGCCTGCCCGAACGTGGTGATGAAGGTTGGCGGGCTGGCGATGCCCTTTGGTGGCTTTCCCAGTTTCATGGCCGATCCGATGGCCAGCGCCGAAATACTGGCCAAGGAATGGCAGCGGTGGATCGATGCGGCCATCGCCGCCTTTGGTGCAGACCGCTGCATGTTCGAAAGCAATTTCCCGGTCGATCGCGGCACCTGCGATTACGCCACGCTGTGGAACGCCTTCAAACTGGTCAGCGCCGCCGCCAGCGAGGACGAGAAGACCGCCCTGTTCAGCGGCACCGCCGCCCGCGTCTATCGCCTCAGCCTGTAACGACAACGCCCGCCGGGTGAGGGCGGGCGCTGCGTGGGAACAGGAATGTGCCGCTTAATGATAGCGGCGCAGCAGCCCGGCGAGCTTGCCCTGGATGCGGACCTGTTCCGGGTGATAGCGCTGCGGTTCATAGCTGCTGTTGGCCGGATCGAGGCGGATCAGGCCCTTTTCATGGTGGAGATATTTCAGCGTCGCTTCGCTGTCGTCGATCAGCGCCACGACGATATCGCCATCGCGCGCCGTGTCGCAGCGGCGGATTAGGGCATAATCACCATCATGGATGCCGGCTTCGATCATCGAATCGCCCGACACTTCCAGCGCATAATGATCGCCGGGGCCGAGCAGCGCCGACGGCACGGAAAGCGAGCGGTCGCTTTCCAGCGCCTCCACCGGCAGACCGGCGGCAATGCGGCCATGCAATGGAACGGTGATGGTGTCGTTGGCAGCCAGCATGGCAACAGCTGGCGGAGAAGGCGCGGGACGGCTGGCGACGAGCGTCAGGGCCGGCTTTTCGATCTTCAGCGCCTCGGGCAGGCGCAGCACTTCCAGTGCGCGGGCGCGATTAGGGAGGCGGCGGATGAAGGCGCGTTCTTCCAGTGCGTTGATCAGGCGATGCACGCCGGATTTGGACTTCAGGTTCAGCGCTTCCTTCATTTCCTCGAAGGAAGGCGACACGCCGTCGGACTTCAACCGCTCATCGATGAAGATGAGCAATTCCTGCTGCTTACGGGTGAGCATCTCTTTCACTCCCATGCCGCCAAAACGGAACATGGGAAGAACATCTAGAAAACAGAATGGAACATGTCAAGCGCAATGCAGGTAACCAATTCGCCTGCCGCCGCCGCCGGGGCGCCCGCCTCGCGGATGATCAGCAGTTCGGCACTGGCGAGCAGCGAAAGCAGCGCACTGTCCTGCCGGGCGAACGGCTCTGCTCCGGCCGGCGTCCGCCGCGCCCGCAGATGATCGCGGCGGGCACCATTGGCGGGCAGCGGTATGGCGAGCGGCAGCGTCTCCAGCGGCAAATCATGTGCTCGCCCCGCCATCCGGGAAACCAGCGGCACCGCGAACAGCAACGCGGTCACGAACGCCGATACAGGATTGCCCGGCAAACCCAGTACCCGCGTTCCGTCCAGCCGCCCGGCCAGCAGCGGCTTGCCCGGCCGCAAGGCGATCTTCCAGAAATCGAGTGTAGCGCCGAGTTCGCGCAGCACGGGAATCACCAGATCATGATCGCCCACCGATGCGCCGCCGATTGTGATGATGAGGTCTGCCTCCGCATCCTGCAGCGCGGCGGCCAGCGCGGCGCGGTCATCCGGGATCAGGCCGGGATCATGCACGTCCGCCCCGGCCATGCGCAGCAAGGCGCTGAGCATGGCCGGATTGGACGAAACAATCTGCCCCGGCCCCGGAATTTCGCCGGGCAACACCAGCTCATCACCCGTCGCGATCAGCGTCACCCGCGGCCGCCGCACGACCGGCAGCGCCCGC
>JAIXQM010000091.1 GCA_027485735.1 Sphingomonadales bacterium
AAATTGCACCTGGCAATGCCAGTGGCCGCCACGCTGGAAGCGCGCGACATCGGCGGCCTGAGCATGGGCAAGGGGGCAGAAGCCAAAGCCCTGATCACGGCCGATCTGGTGCCGGAACTGACGCACGATGGCAGGCTGACGGCGCGTATCCAGCTGCGATATGACTGGCGACAGGAACCGACCGTTTCGATTTTGGGCCAGCAGATCAGGCTGACCGAGAAGGCCGACGAGAAGCTCGCGCCGATGCTGGCAAAGATGGAGGCCGAACTGCCGCGCCGGCTGGCAACACTGCCGGTGCGATCGGAACTGGAAAAGCTGTGGCGGCAGGGCTTTACCGTGCAATCAATCAACCGCCGCAACCCCGCGGCCTGGCTGCGTCTTACCCCGCAGGCGCTGGCGGTAGACGGCATGAAGGTGGAGCGCCGCGACCTGCGCATCGATGCACGGTTGGGTGCATTGGCCGAAGTGGTGCTGGGCCAGCAACCCGCCGCGCCGGTGGCCACGCCGTTGCAGGCCATCGGCAAGACGGGTGGCCCGCCGGGCCTGCTACTGCACAGTGCCGTGCTGGCCGATCCGGCCACGTTGCAACGCCCGATCGACAAGGCGCTGGCCAAGGTGGCGGCGCGCGGTGTGCTGGTGCCGGAATGGGGCCGGGTAAAGGTGCGCTTTGGCCCGTCCACCCTCTATGCCACGGAAGGCGGCAAGCTGGCGCTGGGGCTGCAAATCAGGGCGCGGGGACCGCGCCAATTGCTGGACACGCGCGGACGACTGTGGCTGACAGCGCGACCGGAAACACAGCCGGACAGCGAGCGGATGCTGGTGCGTGATCTGGCGCTGGCCGCCCAACCTGGCGACGATGTGCAGTTGCCGCTGCTGGTGGCGGTGGCGCAATCCGCCGAGGTGAAGGCTGCGCTGGAAGAAGCGCTGACCCAGGATTTCACCCGCGATTACACCAAGCTGCTGCGCAAGATCGATCGGGCGCTGGCCGAATTGAAGATCGGCGAATTCCGCCTCGCCATGCGTCTGGACGAGGTACACCACGGCAAGGCGGTGGTGCTGGGCCAGGGCATTTACCTGCCGGTCACCGCCACCGGCAGTGCCCGGCTGGATTATGCCCCGATGCTTCAGCCGCGGCCGCGATAAGGCGGCTTTTGCGGCGGACGTGGCCCAGAATTGGGGCCACCGGGCGGACGGGCTGACAAGGTGCGCTGCGGCGGCGGCCGCTGCGCAGAGCGTTCTTGGGGCGGGCCGCCGGCCGGGCTGATATCAATCTGGTCTTCGGCGCTGTTGCCCTTGCGGGTGGCGTGACGTTTCAGGGCGACCACGAAACGCTCCGCCATGTCGGGCGCGATTTCCACCATCGTTTCGCCGGGGAAGATGCGGATGGCACCGATATCGGGCTTGGTGACACCACCACGCCGGCATAGGAGTGGAATGATCCAGCGCGGATCGGCATTGTCGCGGCGACCGACATCGAGGCGGAACCACACACCTTCGCCGCCGCGATCGCCGCCACGGTCGTTGCCCCCGCCACCACCACGCCCGGCATCATTGCCTTGCCGGCTGTCGCGGCGTTCGGCGCGCGGTGCGGGGCCGGCGTCGACCAGCTCCTCGGCCTGTGGCAGGCGGGCGCGATGCATGCGCACCAGGGCGGAGGCAATCTCGTCGACACCGTGGCGGGTGAGGAGTTCCTCGCCAAGGCGCTTGTCCTCATCGTCCAGTGCGCCAATGCCTTCGCCAATGCTTTCCAGCAGGCGGGTACGATCCTGCACGGCGATGGCTTCCAGCGTGGGTACCGGGGTCCATTCGGCCTTCACCCCGGCCCCTTGCAGCATACGCTCAACGCGGCGGCGGGCGGGATAAGGTACAATCAGCACGGCGGTGCCCTTGGCGCCGGCACGGCCGGTGCGGCCGGAACGGTGCTGCAGGGTTTCGGCGTCGCGCGGCACTTCAACGTGGATCACGAGGCTTAGCCCGGGCAGATCGATGCCGCGCGCAGCCACATCGGTGGCCACGCACAGCCGCGCGCGGCGGTCCCGCAAGGCTTGCAGCGCCTGGTTGCGCTCGGATTGGCTGTGCTCGCCCGACAGCGCGACGGCGGCAAAACCGCGTTCCGTCAGGCTGGCGTGCAGCCGGCGAACATTGTCGCGCGTGGCACAGAACAACAACGCGGTCGGCGGTTCGTGGAAACGCAGCAGATTGACCACGGCGGCTTCGATATCGGCCGGCGCAGTGGCGACGCATTGATAAGCGATATCGGTGTGGGCGCTGGCGCGGCCAGCGGTGGCAAGGCGCAGCGCGTCTTTCTGATAATCGCGCGCGAGTTCGGCAATGCCCTTGGGCATGGTCGCCGAAAACATCAGGGTGCGGCGTTCGGGCGGCGCTGCATCCAGGATTTCTTCCAGATCCTCGCGGAAGCCCATGTCGAGCATTTCATCGGCTTCATCAAGCACGACGACCTTGCAATTATCCAGCAACAGCCCGCCGCGTTCGAGGTGATCGCGCAGGCGGCCCGGGGTGCCGACCACGATGTGCGTGCCAGCCGAAAGCGAGCGCCGTTCCACCTGCTGGTTCATGCCGCCCACGCACGTGGCGATGCGCCCGCGCGCCGGTGCATAAAGCCATGCCAGTTCCTTGGCGACCTGCAACGCCAGTTCGCGCGTCGGTGCAATCACCAGAGCGAGCGGACGGGCCGGCGCTGGAAGCGCATCGGTAGCGCCGAGCAGATTCTCGGCCATGGCGAGGCCGAAGGCCACCGTCTTGCCCGAACCGGTCTGGGCGGAAACCAGCAAATCGCGGCCGCGCGCCTCTTCGGCGATCACGGCGGATTGGACGGGGGTGAGTTCTTCATAGCCGCGCTGCGCGATGGCCTGGGCCAGCGGCGCGGGGAGCGTTTCAATTGTCATGGGCCGCCTATGGCGCAATTGGCCGCGAAAGGCGAATCAGCTTCGCACGAAAATTGCAAGACCTGCTCATGCCGAGCATGTCGTGTCCCCGCCGCGAGCAGCGGGGACACATAACAACTCAGTAGACTTCGAACAGTCCGGCCGCACCCATGCCGCCGCCCACGCACATGGTGACGACCACATATTTGGCGCCGCGGCGCTTGCCTTCGATCAGGGCGTGGCCGGTGCAACGCGCGCCGGTCATGCCATAGGGGTGGCCGATCGAGATCGAACCACCGTTAACGTTGAGCAGATCAGGATCGATGCCCAGAATGTCGGCGCAGTGCAGCACCTGAACGGCAAAGGCTTCGTTCAGTTCCCACAAGCCGATGTCGTTCATGGTCAGGCCATTGGCCTTCAGCAGCTTGGGAATGGCATAGATCGGGCCGATGCCCATCTCGTCCGGCTCCAGACCGGCGACGGCCATGCCGCGATAGGTACCCAGCGGGGTAAGGCCACGGCGGGCGGCTTCCTTGGCTTCCATCAGCACGCTGGCCGAGGCACCATCGGAAAGCTGGCTGGCATTACCGGCGGTGATGACGCCGCCTTCGATCACGGGCTTCAGGCCCTTCAGGCTTTCCAGCGTGGTTTCCGGGCGATTGCCTTCATCCTTGGACAGCGTGATCTCGTGGGTGGTGACCTCCTTGGTCTCCTTGTTGACCATCGCCATCGTCGCGGTCATCGGCACGATTTCATCGTCGAACTTGCCGGCGGCTTGCGCTGCGGCAGTGCGCACCTGGCTTTGATAGCCATATTCATCCTGGCGATCGCGGCTGACGTTGTACCGCTTGGCCACAACTTCGGCGGTCTGCAGCATCGGCATGTGGATGTTGGGGTGCATGGCGACCAGGCTCGGATCCATGCCCACGCGCATCTTGTCGTTCTGCACCATCGAAATGCTGTCGACACCGGCGCCGATGCAGATCTGCATGCCATCAACCATGATCTGCTTGGCAGCGGTCGCGATCGACATCACGCCCGACGAACATTGCCGATCCATCGATTGGCCCGACACGGTGACCGGCAGGCCGGCGCGCAGCAGCGCCAGGCGGGCAATGTTGCCGCCCTGCACGCCCTGTTGCAGGGCACAGCCCATCACGACATCGTCCACTTCGGCGCCTTCGATGCCGGCGCGCTTCACGGCGTGGGCGATGGCATGGCCGGCAAGCGTTGGCGACGGGGTGGCATTGAACGCGCCGCGGAACGCCTTGCCGATCGGCGTGCGGGCGGTGGAAACGATAACGGCTTCACGCATGAGATATTCCTTCCTGTGTCAGTTCAGCGGGCTTCAGCCCACATATTGCAAAGTGATCCATTCGGCGGCGAGCGCGGGCTTGGTTTCGCCTTCGATCTCGACCGAGACATTGGTTGTGGTCTGCCAGGCACCATCCGGGCGCTGCGACACATCGGCGATGGTGAAGCGGCCGCGGATCTTGCGGCCCGATTTCACCGGCGCCATGAAGCGCACCTTGTTGAGGCCATAGTTGACCCCCATGCGCGTGCCCTTGATGCCCGGCATTGCCTGATAGGCCATGACACTGAGCAGGCTGAGCGTGAGATAGCCGTGCGCGATGGTGGTGCCGAATGGCGTCTGTGCGGCCAGTTCCGGGTTCACATGGATGAACTGGTGATCACCCGTCACTTCAGCAAAAGCGTTGATCTTTTCCTGCGGGACCTCGATCCAATCCGACACGCCAACCTCGGTTCCGGCCAGCGCGCGAAACTCATCTAGCGTCAGTGATTTTCCGGCCATGCACGTCACTCCCCATGATCTGATTTGCGGCCAGCCTAGGCCCCGCTTCACGTTCACGTCAACCCAGCAGAATCGTAGTAAACACGGCGTTGTTAACTTCATGATTAGTTGTCATTAACCATAATCCATCGTTACTGGAATTGGGCATCCGCAGTGCCGCCCCCGGCACGCCGATCACAAAGGATCGCCCGCCATGACCAGCAACAACCCCGCCGCCGCCCTCGCCCTGGCCGCCCTTGCCTTGCTCGCCAGTGCAGATGCCTGCGCGGTGACCGTGACCAGCCTTGCCGGCGCGCCCGACCCCGGCCCGCTGCCCGGCCAGCAGCTGGTGGTCAGCTTCGACGCGCCAGCGGCGCCCGGCTTCAGTTGGACCGGCGGCCTGGCCACGGCCATCGGCACCGTGCGCGGCGTGCACACGTCGCCGGCCCTGAACACCAGCCTTTATGGCTATGTATCGAGCGCGCATCCCGATCCGGTGGCAACGCTGCTCACACCGGCGTTGACCTCGATCAGTTTCTATTGGGGCACGATGGATTCCCACAACTGGCTGTGGGTGCTGGGTGCCGATCTGCAGCCCATCCACTTCGTGCATCTTTCGACCATCGCTTTCGATCCGATCGTCTATGCCCGTGGCGGCAGTGGCCGCAACCGCCGCCTGTCGATCACGGCCGATGGGGCTGAGACCATCGGCGGCCTCCGCTTCTGGGCGCGCGGCCGCAGCTTCGAATTCGATGATTTTGCCGCCACGCTTGCCACCGACAATATGCCCGACAGCGGCACCGTTCCGGAACCGGCCAGCTGGGCGATGCTGATCGCCGGCATGGGCCTGGTGGGTGCCGTGGCCCGCCGGCGCGGACGGCAAGTGCAGGTCGCCGCCTGAACATCGTGGTTAACATACTGTGAACACGGCTTGGCTTGATATGACATGTCTGTTATATAAAGGTTCCGTTAACTCAAAGGTGTATCATGAAGCGTCAGTTGCTTGGCCTTGTCGCCAGTCTTGTTGTTACCTCGGCCGCGCAGGCCGTCACTGTCACCGGAACATTTGGTGCCCCGGATCCAGGCCCGGCTGTGGGCCAATCGATCGTCGTCAGTTTCGATGGTCCCAATGCGGCCGGCTACAGCTGGACCGGGGGCCTCGCCACCAGCTGCGCTTCCATTAACGGCGCTGCCATGCCGGCGGTCGGTGTCGGCGGCACCGCCAGTTGCTTTGGCTATGTGTCGAGCCGGATCAACCCGAACAGTGCCACCCTTTCCACCCCGAACCTGTCCTCGATCAGCTTCTATTGGGGCTCGATCGACACCTACAACTTCGTTGACGTTCTGGGTGCCGGCGGCGCGACCATCTTCAACATCGCGGGCGGTGCACTGCCGCCGTCGAATGGCAACCAGGGCCAGCCGGCGACCAACCGCCGTGTCAACTTCATCGCCGGTGCGGGCGAAGTCATCACCGGCCTGCGCCTGCGCTCCGAAGGCGTGGCCTTCGAATTCGACAGCTTCGCAGCCACCGAAGTGATCACGCCGGGCGGCGGCGCCGTGCCGGAACCGGCCACCTGGGCGATGCTGCTGGCGGGCTTTGGCCTGGTTGGCGTGTCGGCCCGTCGCCGGCGCGTGCTGGCGGCCTGATCTGATTTCGCCGCCCGTGCACCGGGCGGCATCTGCTGGTCAAAGTGCCGGCCATGTGGCGTTGCTGCCATGTGGCCGGCACTGCCTTATTGAACCAAGTCCAGTTTGTTCTCGCGCCACAGCAAGGTATTCGCCCCCGAACGGGTGCATCCCCGCCGAGCAATGTTGCCGCCGCCAAGAAGCGGCGCTTTGGTCCTTCGATCAAATGGGTTGCGCAGAAGCCGCCCACTCAACAAAACGGCGCGGCGGGAACCATCCCGCCGCGCCGTCATGCCATCGGAGATGGTTCAGGCGGCGACGTTGGCAGCGCCGCGACGGCGACGCGACACCGCGCCGACCAGGCCAAAGCCAGCGATCAGCATCGCCCAGCTGGCCGGTTCCGGCACAGTGCCCTGGCCGCCAAAATCTTCGGCTGTCACCCGGATGATCATGTCGTCATGATTGTCATCATCGCCGGTGATCTGATCGTCAAAACCCAGATAGAGCACGTTCGACGAATAATTGCCGCCCGCCAGTTGGCCGCGCGGCAGGAAGATGCCGAACTCCAGCGTACCGATGCCCTTGTTCACGGCGCCACCAGACGAGCTGAACAGCCAATCGGTGATCGGGCCCCCGTTATAAACTGCGGAACCACGCGGAACCGAGCCCCACGCCGTGAAGCTGGAGTTTTCGCTGGCCGTGATGGTGCCGCCGGCGGCACTGAACGAGTCGTTGAACCCGCTTTCCGAACCCATGAATTCGAAGGTCAAAGTGGCCTTGCCCGACAGCGAGATTGTCGCGCCACCAGCCGTATACTCATACAGGTTTGCAGCGTTGAGGTTGCCCTTGAAATCATTGTTACCGGGAATCACCTTCACAGGCGCCCCGATTCCGACATTGAACGTCACGGCAGCGGCCGCCGGCATGGCCAGGGCCATCGACGCGATCGCAGCCAATTTCAGGATGTTGGTCATTGTAGTTCTCCCCTCGACCATGCGGCTGCCCAGCCGCGAACAATTCAAACAAAGTCTGAACGCTAAAAATGTAACGTATTTTTTACCTCTACGAAAGTATAATTTAAGTTAACTGAAATTTCTTGTTCATGTTAAGGCCGTGCGCGTTGGCTGGAAGCCGCACAACAGCGATCAGCGCGGGCGTTCGGCGATCTGGGTTGGATCAATCAGCCGGCCATCGGGCGCGGCTGTGAAGGTCGTTTGGGTGGGATAGGCGAACTCCACGCCCAGTTCGGCAAAGCGGCGCACGATCGCAAAACCCACCGCCTGCCGCGCCGCAGTCATGGCCTCCAGTTCGGGAACGGTCACGAAGAAGATCAGCTCGAAATCCAGGCTGGACGGACCGAACCCCGTGAAGGCGGCGCGATCGAAGCGACAATCGGCCTGCGCGTCCACAATCGCCTGCAGATGGCCGGGCAGCGCCTCCAGCAGATCGGGCGGGGTCTGGTAGACAATGCCGAAATTCAGCACCACGCGCCGTTCTTCAATGCGGCGCAAATTGGCCACCTGCTGTTCCAGCAGCTTGGTATTGGCCATCACCAGTTGTTCGCCCGACAAGGATCGGATGCGGGTGGTCTTCAGCCCGATATGCTCCACGGTGCCGGTGGAGGTGCCGTAACTGATTGTGTCGCCCACCCGGAACGGACGGTCGAACAGGATGGCGAGCGCAGCAAACAGATCGGAAAAAATCCCTTGGGCGGCCAAGCCGATGGCGATGCCGCCGACGCCCAGACCAGCAACCAGCGCGGTGACATTCACGCCCAGGTTATCGAGAATCAGGATCGCCGCCAGCAACCAGACCACGACATTGACCAGCACGGTGATGATGCCCATGGCGTTGCCGAGCGCGACGGCATCCTCGCCGCCATGGCCGGCGCGGCGATGCACCAGGCCCAGCACCAACTCCCGGATCCACAGGGCGCCCTGCACCGCCAGTGCGATGGTGAACAGATTATCCACCAGCCGCATCAACGGCCCGGGGAGGGCCACGGCGTGGGTGGCACCGTCCAGCGCCGCCGCGATCAGGAACAGCGAGAGCGTGCGCGCCACCAGAGCGCGCAACAAGCTGGGGGCACCGCCAAATTCACGTGGCAGCAGCCGCAGCGCGCCCCATTTCAGCAACCACAGAGCGACCAGGATGGCACCGGCAATTGCCGCGCCGAACAAGGCCTCGCCGCTGTCCTGCGTGATCCAGGCCCAGCTTTCGCCGAACGCGCGTTCGGCGCGGACGGCAGCGCGGCCCAGCGGGTCCGCCATCACCAGGCGCTCTCCAACCAGGCTGGCCGCCGCACCGCTACCTTGGCATCGCCAAGGAACAGCGGCTTGTCGGCTTCCTCAAGCCGCAGATGCACGATGGCATGATCGCCGCGCCGGCTCCGGAGCTTGCCGCAGGCACGGCCGGCGTCGTCCTTCACATCGATCGCATCGCCGGGCTCACCGTCCAACGTCACCGGCACGAGCCGGCGGCGCACCTTGTCGCGGTGGTGCATGCGCGCGGTGTTTTCCTGGCCAACATAGCAGCCCTTGGTGAATGACACCCCGTCCAGCAGATCAGCGCCGGTTTCCAGCCAGAGCAATTCGTCCGTGCCGATATCCGTGCTGTCGGGCACGCCCACCGCATGGCGATGCGCATCATGAGCGTCCGCGCCGGCCCGTGCACCGTCTGCGGGGCCGACCCAGCGCGCGCCCAGCGCCGCCGTGCGCGCATCCGCCGGCGCACCACCGGGCCAGCTGGCCAGCACCGCCAGATCCTCGCGCCGCGCCAGCGTCACCGCCTTGCGCAGCTTGTACATGCTCAGCCGCTTGAGCAGCGCATCGGCCTTTTCGGCTGCGATATCGATCAGGATCGCACCGCCATCGCCGGCATGGAGATGGAAATCGAACAGCGCCTTGCCCTGCGGGCTGAGCAAGCCGGCAAAGACCGCGCGGCCCGGCGCCACAAGCGCAACATCATGGGTGATCAGCCCCTGCAAAAAGGCCACGGCATCGGGGCCGTCCACCGCCAGCACGGCGCGATTTTCAAGGGAAATGGGGGTCATGACCATGGAGATAGGCAATCCACGCCGTCCTGCCAATGCCGCGACCCGGCTGCCCGCGCAAAAGCCGTGCTGCAACGCTTGACTCTGTGACCCATTTCTCGCATTGGAGCTGCCTTCGTCGCGGCGGGCCATGGCCTGAAGCGCGTCACCTGTTATTCGGAACCGGAACCATGGCCAAGCCGACGACCATCAAGATCAAGCTCGTGTCCACTGCCGACACTGGCTATTATTATGTCACCAAGAAGAACCCGCGCACTAAGACCGAAAAGCTCTTGTTCCGCAAGTACGACCCGGTGGCCCGCAAGCACGTCGAATTCAAGGAAGCCAAGATCAAGTAAGCGCGTCTGCGCTTGCCTTGAGGCACGAAGAGGGCTGGCGGCAACGCCGGCCCTTTTTGCGTTTGGCCGCGACACTGCATCTGGGCCATCCCCGCTTGGCAGCCCTCTCGCCAACCGTTAGGCAACATTCGTGCTGCGCGACAAACCCTCCTCCGCTGATCCGGCCGTGCTGGCGCTGCAGGCGCTTGCCCATGTTGCCGGTGATGAGGATATGGGGCCGCGCTTCCTGGCGCTCACCGGCATGGATGCCGAAGCCTTGCGTGCCAATGCCGGCAAGCCGGCCACACTGATGGCACTGCTCGATTATCTGATGGCCAATGAACATGATCTCGTCGCCACCGCCGAAGCCATCGGCGTGAAGCCGGAAGCGCTGGCCCTGGCGGCGCGCAAGCTGGGGAGTGACTGGTGAAGGCGCGTCCGCTCATCGTTTCCGATTGCGATGGCGTGCTGCTGCACTTCATCGCGCCGTTCGTGGATTATCTGCGCGAGGTCCACGGCCTGACGCTGAGCATGGACAGCTTTGCCCTCACCGGCAATGTGAAGCGGCCCGATGGCAGTGCGGTGGAACCCAAAGAATTCCCGCCGCTACTGGATGGCTTCTTTGCCGACTGGATGCACAACCAGCATCCGATCATCGGCGCCGCCGACTCGCTGAGGCAGCTCGCCAAGGATTGCGACGTGGTGGTGCTCACCAACATCGCCGATCATCACGCGGAGCGCCGCACGCTGGAGCTGGCGCGGCTCGGCATGCCCTATCGCGTGATCGGCAACCAGGGCGGCAAGGGTGCGCCGATGCAGAAGCTGCTCGACGAATTCCAGCCCAGCGAAGCCATCTTCATCGATGATCTGCCGCCCAACCACACCTCGGTGAAAGCGCATGTGCCGCATGTGCACCGCCTGCACATGGTCGCCGAAACCGAAGTGCGTCACCTGATCCCGCAATCGCCCGATGCTCACGCCCGCCATGATGATTGGCCGGCGATGCTGTCTCACATTGAAACCATCCTGAAAGGTTGATCATGACTCCAGAACAGAAACTCGCCGAACTCGGCATCACCCTGCCGAGCGCTGCTGCGCCCGCCGCCAATTATGTGCCGACGGTGACGGCCGGCAACCTGATGCACATCAGCGGCCAGATCCCGTTTGCCGAGGATGGCAGCCTGATGAAGGGCCGGCTGGGCGATACAGTTGATGTCGCTTACGGCCAGGCCGCCGCGCGCCGCTGCGCCGTGGGCCTGATCGCGCAGATGAAGACGGCGTTGGGCGACCTGAGCCGTGTGAAGCGCGTGGTGAAGCTGGGCGTGTTCGTCGCCAGCCATCCCGATTTCACCGACCAGCCGGAAGTGGGCAATGGCGCCTCCGATCTGATGGTCGAAGTATTTGGCGATGCCGGCCGCCATGCCCGCGCTGCCGTGGGCGTGGCCGTGCTGCCGCGCGGGGTGGCTGTTGAAGTGGACGCGGTGGTCGAGATCGCCTGATGGCGACCGTGCCGGTGCGTGTTGTCGGAAAGGCCAGCGACATATCGCTGGCCGACTGGAACGCCTGCGCCGGCCCGGTGAACCCCTTTGCGCAAGGGGAGTTCTTCCGCGCGCTGGAAGAGTCCGGCAGTGCCTGCAGCCGCACGGGGTGGCAGCCCGTCCATCTGGTGACAGATGGCGTGGATGGCCGCCCGGCGGGCATCATGCCGGCCTATCTGAAAACCCACAGCCAGGGCGAATATGTCTTCGATCACGCCTGGGCCGATGCATGGGAGCGGGCGGGCGGCAGCTATTATCCCAAGCTGCAGGCCGCTTTCCCCTTCACGCCGGCCACCGGGCCCCGTTTGCTGCTGCGCGACGAAGCGGCTGGCCTGGCCCTGATCCGCGCCGCCGAGCAGGTGACGGAAAGCAACAATTTCTCCAGCGCGCATGCCACCTTTCTCACGCCCGAACAGCAGATCATGTTCCGCGATGCCGGCTGGCTGATCCGCACCGGCGAGCAATTCCACTGGCAGAATGAGAATTATCGCGACTTCGCCGATTTCCTCAGCGCCCTCTCCTCCTCACGCCGCAAGATGATCCGCAAGGAGCGTGAGCGCGCGCTGGCCGGCCTTGAGATTGTGCATCTCACCGGCAGTGCCATCACTGAAAGCCATTGGGATGCCTTCTGGACCTTCTATCAGGACACCGGCGCCCGCAAATGGGGCCAGCCTTACCTGAAACGCAGATTCTTCAGCCTCATCGGGGAAGCAATGGGCAGCCGCGTGCTGCTGATGCTGGCGCTGCGGGGTGGCAAACCCATCGCCGGCGCACTCAATTTCATCGGCGATGAGTGCCTCTATGGCCGTTACTGGGGCTGCACCGAAGAGGTGCCCTTCCTGCATTTCGAGCTGTGCTATTATCAGGCCATCGAATGGGCCATCGCCAATGGCCGCGCCCGGGT
>JAIXQM010000076.1 GCA_027485735.1 Sphingomonadales bacterium
CTGCCCGATGGCACGCCCGCGGCGCTGCCGTTGCCGCTGCTGCTCGGCATCGCCTTCCTTGCCGGCGTGATCCCCACATGGATCTGGCACGTGTTGCTGCGGCCCTTGGCTGAAAGCCGGCGCGTGCGCCCGGCCCGGGTCGAGCAGGCCCAGGTGGCCGCCCCGGTTGCTTCCCCCGCCAGCGGAGCCTGACGCCATGAGCAATCCGGTGTTCGTGGCGGTTGATACGCCCGATGTTGCTGCTGCGCGCGCGCTGGTCGCTGCCGTAGCGCCGCATGTTGGCGGGGTGAAGCTCGGCCTCGAATTCTTCTGCGCCCATGGCCCGGCCGGCATTGCCGCTGTGATGGAAGGCCAGTTGTTGCCGTTGTTCCTTGATCTCAAACTCCACGACATTCCCAACACCGTGGCCGGCGCCGTGCGCAGCCTCGCGCCGCTGGCCCCAGCCATCCTCACCGTCCACGCCGCCGGGGGCCACGCCATGCTGGCCGCCGCCCGTGCTGCCGCGCTGCCCGGCACGCGCGTGGTGGCCGTCACCGTGCTCACAAGCCTGGATGATGCTGATCTGCTGAGTGCCGGTGTGCCTGATGGCGCTGCCACCCAGGCCGCGCGCCTCGCCTGGTTGACGCGCGGGGCAGGGTTGCATGGCATCGTCTGCTCGCCGCACGAAGTCGCCACCGTGAAGGCTGATTGGACCGATGGCCTGTTCGTCGTGCCCGGCGTCCGCCCGGCCGGCAGCGATGTCGGCGATCAGAAACGCGTGATGACGCCCGCCGAGGCTCTCAAGGCCGGCGCTGGCGTCCTCGTCATCGGCCGCCCGATCACGTCGGCCCCCGATCCGGCCGCTGCGGCTGCTGCGATCGCAGCCAGCCTGTGACGCCCTTCAAGATCTGTGGGCTGTCCACGCCTGAAACCGTGGATGCCTCGGTTGCAGTTGGCGCAGCGCATCTTGGATTCAACTTCTTTGCGCCCAGCCCCCGCTTCGTCGATCCAGCCGCCGCCGCTTCGCTGATCGCCCGCGTGCCGGCTGGTGTGGGCCGGGTTGCCGTGCTGGTGGCGCCAGATGATGCATTGATTGCCGCCGTGATCGCGGCCGGCATCTCCATCTTGCAGCTGCATGATGCAAGCGGGGAGCGGGTGAGTGAGCTGAAATCCCGCCATGGACTGCCGGTCTGGCTGGCAGCGGGGGTGAAGACCCGCGCCGACATCAGGGCAGCGGAAATGGCCGCAGGCCCGGCCGACCTGTTGCTCCTTGATGCCAAAGCGCCTAACGACGCTCCGCTTCCCGGCGGCAACGGACTGGCCTTTGATTGGCAGTTGCTGATCGACACGCGGCCGGGACGGCAGTTTGGCCTGGCCGGCGGGCTTGGTATCGGCAATGTCGCAGATGCCATCCGCCGGGTGGCGCCGGCGCTGGTGGATGTGGCATCAGGTGTGGAAGAGAGTGCAGGGGTGAAATCGGTGGACAAGATCAGGGCCTTTGCCAGCGCCGTGAGGGCGGCATGAACGCCGAGACCTCCCTGCGCGCCGGCCCGGATGCGAACGGCCATTTCGGTGAATTCGGCGGGCGTTATGTCGCCGAAACGCTGATGCCGCTGATCCTGGAACTGGAACAGGCTTATACCGACGCCAAGGCCGATCCGGCTTTCCATGCGGAGCTGGAAGACCTGCTCAAGCATTATGTCGGCCGGCCCAGCCCGCTCTATTTTGCCGAGCGGCTGACGGACGAACTGGGTGGCGCGAAAATCTACCTCAAGCGCGACGAGCTGAATCACACCGGCGCGCACAAGATCAACAATTGCATCGGCCAGATATTGCTCGCCCGCCGCATGGGCAAGACGCGAATCATCGCCGAAACCGGCGCCGGCCAGCATGGCGTGGCGACCGCCACCGTGGCGGCGCGTTTCGGCCTGCCGTGCACTATCTTCATGGGCGCCCGCGATATCGAGCGCCAGGCCCCGAACGTGTTCCGAATGAAGCTGCTCGGCGCCGAAGTGCGCGCCGTGGAAAGCGGCAGCAAGACACTGAAAGACGCCATGAACGAGGCGCTGCGCGATTGGGTGACCAACGTGCACGACACCTTCTACATCATCGGCACGGCGGCCGGCCCGCACCCCTATCCGGAACTGGTGCGCGATTTCCAGACGGTGATCGGCAAGGAAGCCCGCGCCCAGATTCTCGAGCGGGAAGGGCGCCTGCCCGATCTGCTGGTGGCCTCGATCGGCGGCGGCTCCAATGCCATCGGCCTGTTCCACCCTTTCCTTGACGACAAGGACGTGCGCATCGTCGGCATCGAAGCGTCGGGCAAGGGCCTGACCACGCACGAGCACGCTGCGTCGTTGGCCGGTGGTCGTGCCGGGGTGCTGCACGGCAACAAGACCATGCTGCTGCAGGATGAAGACGGCCAGATCACTGAAGCCCACAGCATTTCGGCGGGCCTGGATTATCCCGGCATCGGCCCCGAACATGCCTGGCTGCACGCCATCGGCCGGGTGGAATATCAAAGCGCGACAGATACCGAGGCGCTGGAAGGCTTCCAGCTGCTGTGTCGCACCGAAGGCATCATCCCGGCGCTGGAGCCGGCCCACGCCATCGCCGCCGTGGCCCGCATCGCGCCGACGATGGGCAAGGATCAGATCATCATCGCCAACCTGTGCGGCCGCGGGGACAAGGATATCTTCACCGTCGCTGCCGCGCTGGGAGTGACGATGTGAGCGGGGATCGCCTTTCCACCCGCTTTGCCGCCTGCGCCGCGCAAGGCCGCGCTGCGCTGGTGACATTCGTGACGGCGGGCGATCCCGATCTGGCGACATCGGCCGAAATCCTGGCTGCGCTGCCCGGCGCGGGGGCAGACGTGATCGAAATCGGCATGCCGTTCACCGATCCGATGGCCGATGGCCCGGCGATCCAGCGTGGCAATCTGCGCAGCCTTGCTGCCGGCACGACGCTGCGCAAGGTGCTGGCGATGGTGACGGCGTTCCGTGAGACTGACAACGCCACACCGATCGTGCTGATGGGTTATTTCAACCCGCTCCTCGCCTTTGGCCCCGAACGCTTTGCCGCTGCCGCCAAGGCGGCCGGCATTGATGGCTGCATCGTCGTCGATCTGCCGCCCGAAGAAGCCGGTGAACTCGCCCCCGCGCTGGCCGCCCATGGCCTGCACCTGGTGCGGCTGGCGACACCCACGACCGATGCCCATCGCCTGCCGACCGTGCTCAACGGCGCGTCGGGCTTCCTTTATTATGTTGCGGTCGCCGGCGTCACCGGTGCCAACAGCGCAGCGGCGACCGATGTTGCCGAAGCCGTCGCCCGCCTGAAGGCGTCGACCAGCCTGCCGATCGCTGTCGGTTTCGGCGTGCGCACCCCTGAACAGGCCGCGGCCATTGCCACCCACGCCGATGCGGTGGTGGTGGGCAGCGCTATCGTCGATGCCATTGGCGCCGCCGCTGAAGAGCGCGCCAATGATATTCCCGCCCGCGTTGCGGCCCAGGTGGCGGCGCTGGCCCAGGCGGTGCGCACCGCCCGTCAGGAGAAAGCCGCATGAGCTGGATCACCCGCACCCGCCAACAATTGACCGGGTTCCTCGCCCGCCGCGACACGCCGGAAAATCTGTGGACCAAGTGCAAGAATTGCGGCGCCATGGTCTACACCAAGGAATGGGAAGACAATGGCAGCGTCTGCCCGCGCTGCGATCATCATGATCGCATCGGGCCCAACGCGCGCTTCACCCAATTGTTTGACGGCGATTATCGTGTGCTGCCGGCGGCGAAGGTCGCGGAAGATCCGTTGAGGTTCAAGGATCAGAAGAAATACACCGATCGCCTGAAAGCCGCCCGCACCGCCACCGGTGAACCCGAAGCCATGATGATCGGCGATGGCCAGATCATGGGCCAGCGCGCCATTGTGGGCGTGCAGGATTTCGCCTTCATGGGCGGATCGATGGGCATGGGCGTGGGGGAGGCGTTCCTGTCCGGCGTGGATGCCGCGCTGGCCGCCAAGGCGCCCTATATCGTGTTCACCGCCGCTGGCGGCGCGCGCATGCAGGAAGGCATATTGTCCCTCATGCAGATGCCGCGCTCCACCGTTGGCATCCAGATGCTGAGCGAAGCCGGGCTGCCCTATATCGTCGTGCTCACTGATCCGACCACCGGCGGCGTGACCGCCAGCTATGCCATGCTGGGCGATATCCAGATTGCCGAGCCGAACGCGCTCATTGGCTTCGCCGGCCAGCGCGTTATCGAACAGACGATTCGCGAGAAACTGCCCGAGGGCTTCCAGCGCGCCGAATATCTGCTCGAACATGGCATGCTCGACATGGTGGTGCACCGCCGCGACCTGAAGGAAACCCTGGGTCGCCTTATCACTCTGCTGATGGCGCGCCCGAAAAAGGTTAGCGGCGCCGCGTGAGCCTGCCGCCCCCTCCACCCGGCGCGCGCATGCCGCCGGCGCGATCTGACAACCCGCGCCTGGATGCCTTGCTCCGCAAGGCGCACGATCTGCATCCCACCGAGATCGATCTTACCCTCGGTCGCCTCGAACGCCTGCTCGGCGCGCTCGGCAATCCGCACCACCGCTTGCCACCGGTGTTCCATGTCGCCGGCACCAACGGCAAGGGCAGCACCTGCGCCATGCTGCGCGCCTGCCTGGAAGCCGAAGGCCGGCGCGTGCATGTCTATTCCAGCCCGCACCTTGTCCGCTTCAACGAACGGATCCGTCTTGCGGGCCAATTGATCGACGATGATGCGCTGATCGTGCTGTTGAACGATGTGATCCAGCGCAACGGCGAAGCGCCAATCACCTTCTTCGAACTCACCACGGCGGCGGCCTTCCTGGCCTTTGCCACGGTGGAGGCCGATGCCTGCATCATCGAAGTGGGCCTGGGCGGGCGCATGGACGCCACCAACATCATCCCCACCGCACTGGTTTCCGGCATCGCGCAACTGGGGTTGGACCACACGCAATGGCTCGGCCCGACCATTCTCGACATCGCCCGCGAAAAGGCTGGCATTGCCCGCAAGGGCGTGCCGCTGGTGACGGGCCGTCACCCGGCCGCCGTCACCGCCCGCATCGCCGAAGTCGCTGGCCTTGCCGGTGCCAAGCTGCTGATCCGCGGGCAGGATTGGGATGCGGCCACCTATGAGGGCCAGCTGCATTACCGCGACGAAGCCGGCAAGCTGGCCGTGTC
>JAIXQM010000044.1 GCA_027485735.1 Sphingomonadales bacterium
GTGGGAGAGCAATTGCTCGATGGTGATCGGGCCATCGTCCGGACCGGCCGGTTTCATCGTGAACCAGGGCAGATGTTTGCTCACCGGATCGTCCAGCCGCAACTTTCCGGCTTCACGCAGTTGCAGGATGGCGATGGCGGCAAAGATCTTGGAGTTGGATGCGATGCGGAAGCGGGTGTCGGCGGTCATCGGCCTTTTCGACGCGATGTCGGCAAAGCCGAACCCCCTTGACCACACGAGTTGCTGATCCTGCACAACGCCGACGGCCACGCCGGGCAGGCCGCGATAGGCGATCTGTCCTTCCAGCCAGGCGCCGAACAATCGCTCGGCGGCCTGCACGTCGGGATTTTCGGCGACGCTGGCGGCAGGTGCTGCAGCGGGCTGCGCCAGCGCCGGTGTGGTAAGCAGCAGTGCCAGCGCAATGGTGCGGTACAGCATGTGGCGTTCCCCCTTGATCTGCGCCTTAGCCTAACAGGCTGGACGCTGCCGCCAAGGGGGGAAGTCTTAGCCCAATCGCGACAGCGCCGCCGCCAGCCGCTCGGCCTCGGCGTTGCGGGCAGCGTGGTCCTCGCGGGCCTTTTCGACCGCTTCCGGTTTAGCCTTCTCTGTGAAGCCGGGGTTGCCAAGCCGTCCAGCCAAAGCGTCGCGTTCCTTGATCGCCGCGGTCAGCGCCTTGTCGAGTCGGGCCTTTTCGGCAGCGAGATCAACCACGTCGCCGATCGGGATCAGGATGGTCGCCTCGCCATGCACCACCTGCAGGCGGCCACCTTCGGCCACCTCGCCAGGCAGGATGCGCGCCATGCGTTCGATCACGGCGGCATTGGCGGCCAGTCGCGCCTGCGTCTCGGTCGACGCGCCTTCCACGGCATAGGCGAGCTTGGCCGACGGCGGCACGTTCACTTCGGTTCGCGCCGAGCGGACTTCGGAAATCAGGCCGATCAGCCAGTCGATATCGGCGCTGGCGGCGGCATCTTCGGGAATGGCGTCGGTGGCCACCCATTGCGCCAGAATCAGGTCATCGCGCTCCGCCAGTCGGTGCCACAATTCCTCGGTGAGGAACGGCATCACCGGGTGGAGCATGACGAGGATCTGATCGAGCGCCCAGCCGGCAACGGCGCGGGTTTCGGCGGCGATGGCTTGATCGGCGCCTTCGCTGAGCAGCGGCTTGATGAGTTCCAGATACCAGTCGCAGAAACGGCTCCACACCAATTTGTAAATGGCGTCGGCATAGGCATCGAAGCGGAAATCGGCGATCGCCTGTTCCAGCGCGCGTGCCGTGGCGCGCACTTCGCCGATGATCCAGCGGTTGACCGGCTGACTGGCAGCGGGCGGCATCGGCGAGGCACTGCCGCCAATGCCGTTGGATTGGGCAAAGCGCGCCGCGTTCCACAGCTTGGTGGCGAAGTTGCGATAGCCTTCGATGCGGCTTTCGCTCAATTTGATGTCGCGGCCCTGCGTTTCCATCGCGGTGAGCGTGAAGCGCAGCGCGTCCGCGCCATATTGATCGATCAGCACCAGGGGATCGACGGTGTTCCCCTTGGATTTGCTCATCTTCTGGCCCTTGGCGTCGCGCACCAAGCCGTGGCAATACACCGTGCGGAACGGCACATCGTCCATGAAATGCAGGCCCTGCATCATCATGCGGGCCACCCAGAAGAAGATGATGTCGAAGCCGGTGACCAGCACATCGCCGGGATAATGGCGGGCAAGGTCGGGCGTCTGCTCCGGCCAGCCGAGCGTGCCGAACGGCCACAGCGCGGAGGAGAACCAGGTGTCGAGCACGTCTTCGTCGCGGGTCAGGACTGCGTCGCCGGCCTGAGCCTGTGCTTTCGCTTCAGTTTCGGCAACGAACACGCTGCCATCGGGCGTATACCACGCCGGAATCCGGTGTCCCCACCACAACTGGCGCGACACGCACCAGGGCTGGATATTCTCCATCCAGTTGAAATAGGTCTTTTCCCAGGTCTTCGGTACGAACTGGGTGCGGCCATCGTGCACCGCACTCAGCGCGTCCTTGGCCAGCTCGGCGGCGTTCACATACCATTGGTCGGTCAGCCACGGCTCGATCACCACGCCCGAACGGTCGCCATAGGGCATCTGGATGGTCTTCTGTTCGATGCGCTCGATCAGTTCGAGGGCTTCGAGATCGGCCACCACCTTTTTCCGCGCGTCTTCGCGGGCAAGGCCCACATAATCGGCGGGCACGCCGTCGGCGGCGCAGATGCGGGCTTCGGCGTCGAGGATGTTGATCCAGCCGATGGCCTTGTTGCGTTCATACACCTGCCAGTCGTTGAAATCATGGGCTGGCGTGATCTTCACCGCACCCGAACCCAGTTCAGGATCGGCATGTTCATCGGCGATGATCGGAATGCGGCGGCCGGTGATCGGCAGCAGCACATGCTTGCCGATGACGGAGGCATAGCGCGGATCATCGGCACCCACGGCCACGGCGGTATCGCCCAGCATGGTTTCGGGCCGGGTGGTGGCAACGATGATATGATCAGCGCCATTGGGAAGGCGCGCGCCATCGGCCAGCGGATAACGGATGTGTGTGAAGCTGCCGGCGACTTCGCGGGTTTCCACTTCCAGATCGGAAATCGCGGTCTTCAGCTTCGGGTCCCAGTTCACCAGCCTTTTGTCGCGATAGAGCAGTTTCTGGTTGTAGAGTTCAACGAACACTTTGAGCACGGCCTGGTTGAAGCCGTCGTCCATGGTGAAACGCTCGTTCTCCCAATCGCACGACGCGCCCAGCCTGCGCAGCTGGCCAGTGATGGTGCCGCCGGATTCGGCCTTCCATTCCCACACTTTTTCGACGAACGCCTCGCGGCCCATTGCGCTGCGGCCGGGCTGCTGGGATTCGGCCAACTGGCGTTCCACCACCATCTGCGTCGCGATGCCGGCGTGATCGGTGCCCACAACCCAGCGCGCATCGCGGCCGTTCAAGCGGTGCCAGCGGATCAGCAGATCCTGCAGCGTGTTGTCGAGCGCGTGGCCGATGTGGAGCGATCCCGTTACGTTCGGCGGCGGGATGACGATGGTGAACGGCTTTGCATCCGGGCGCGACGGCCGGAACCGGGCGTTCTGTTCCCAATGGGCATACCAACGCTGTTCAAAGCTGGCGGGGTCGAAAATCTTGTCGATCATAGCCACGGCGCATAGCCGCTGGCTAGCGAAGGGGAAAGCCCTACAGCTTGCCGGTGAGGCGCTTGATTTCTTCGCGCGCCAGTTTCTCGACGATTTCGGGCATGTTGGCGTCCAGCCAGGCCTTGATCTGCGGTGCCAGCATCGAACGCATCAGTTCGTCCAGCGTCATCCCGGTGCTGCTCGCTGGCAGGGTCACATTGGCGAGCGAAACCGGTGCCGGCGCCGGGGCCAGGGCGGGCGCGGGCGACGGCGAATCTTCATTGTCATCATTACCGGGTTCCATCACCCGGGCGCGGATGGAGGCAAGAATGACGTCAAGGGCTGGCGGCGGCTCGCTCATACCAAACAGTTACGACATCGTGAAGAAAAGCGCCACACCCGCCGAGTGGGCAGAACGAGAAAATCTCGGGTCAAAAGGCGAATTCGCGCGGCTGGGCAAAGCCGGGCAGATCGGGCGCCGCCATCTCGATGAATGGCAGGCCCGCGGGTTGGCCGGTGGCAGTCAATGGCCCGGCATAGCCGCGGCCAACGCCCGCCTGGCGCAGCACCGCCGCGATGCGACCGCCGGGCGCCAGTTGGGCGGCAATGGCCGGCGTCACGGCGGCGATGGCGCCTTCGAAAAGGATCAGATCATAGGGGGCAGCGGCCGCCCAGCCTTCGGTCAGTGGTCCGGATACGCTGGGCACGCCGGCGGCTTCGGCCATGGCGGTCAGTGCCGCATCGCTTTCCAGTGCCGTCACCGTCGCGCCCAGTTGCGCCAGCACGGCCGCCGAATAGCCCGAAGCGCTGCCTACCACCAGTACACGCTCCCCGGCGCGCACGCCGGCGTGCTGAAGCAACAGCGCCAGCGCCAGCGGGGCGAGCAGATAACGGCCAGGCGCCACTTCGTGGGCGGCATCGGCCTGGGCCAGCGCCGCGAGGGCCGGCGGTAGAAAGGCTTCGCGCGGAATTTCCGCAAAGGCCGCCAGCACGCCAGCATCAGTGACCCCAACGGTTTTCAGCTGGGAATCCACCATGGTCTGGCGCTGGGCGGCAAATGGGCTCGTCGTCATGGCGATGGCTTTTGCCCTGCGGCGGCGTGTCGCGCAATGGCCGAATCGTCGGGCCTGATTGCGGTGCAGCACCGGTCGCCCGGTGCAACATAGGCCATTGCCCCCACGCCCCTGCCTTGCTAGGGCAGCGCTCCACTTGCGAGGCCCGATGGCGGAGTGGTGACGTAACGGACTGCAAATCCGTGCACCCGGGTTCGATTCCCGGTCGGGCCTCCACAGTTTGCGCCTTTTGTGTCGGCAGTGCCGCATGGTGATGGCGAAATCCGCATTGACGAAGCCAGTGGCGCCCAACAAACCTGTCTCTGTCGATCGGGGAGCAGGGGATGGGGCAGGATTCGGCGACTCGCCGGGATTTCTTCGTGGGTGCTGGTGCATTGGGAGCGATGGCGTCGGCTCCGGCATTGGCCGCCGCACCCGTTGATCCGCTTTTGGCGCTGCCCGGTCGCCGCATCGCCGGCCTGATCGCGGCGCGCAAGGCAAGCGCTGAAGACGTGATGCGCGCCGTGCTGGCGCAGATCGCCGCCCACAATCCGGCCCACAATGCCATCGTGGCGCTGCAGGATGGTGACCGGCTGTTGGCGCAGGCACGGGCGATGGATGCGCGGCTGGCCGCAGGCGAAACGCCGGGGCCGCTGTTTGGCCTGCCGTGGGCGGTGAAGGATCTTGCCGATGTGATCGGCATCCGGACCACCAACGGTTCGCTGGTCAACAAGAACAAGATTCCCACCAGCGAAGGCATCATGGTGCAGCGGCTGCGCGCAGCAGGCGCAATCTTCATCGGCAAGACCAACGCGCCCGAATTCGGCTTTGGCTCCCACACCATCAACCGCGTCTATGGCCCTACGCGGAACAGCTTCGACCCCAGCCGCTCGGCCGGGGGCAGCAGCGGCGGCGCAGGCGTGGGGCTGGCCCTCAGGATGCTGCCCCTGGCCGATGGTTCGGATTTCGGCGGCAGCCTGCGCAACCCGGCGGCGTGGAACAATGTCTTCGGCTTTCGCACCGGCACCGGTGTCATCCCGCCGGAAGGCAATGACCAATGGATTGGCCGCATGGGCGTATCGGGCCCGATGGCGCGGCATGCGGCCGATTTGGGCCTGGTGCTGTCGGTGATGGCCGGCAAGCATCCTGGGTCGCTGCAATCGATCGATGTCGATGCCCGCGCCTTTGCCGGGCCGCTCGACGCTGATCACAAGGGAACGCGCATCGGCTGGCTGGGCGATTGGGGCGGGCGGGTTCCGCATGATCCGGCGGTGCTGAAGATTTGCGAAGGGGCGCTGCCGGCGTTTCGCGCCATGGGCTGCACGATAGATGCCGCGCAGGTGGATTTCGAGATCGAGCCGGTGTGGCAGGCGTTGCTGCTGCTGCGCAGCTGGATGTCAGGCACCGGCCTGCAGCGGCTGGCCGACGATCCGGCGACGCGCGGCCTGATCGGCCCGCAGGCCCATTGGGAGATCGCCAACAGCCGCAACATCACCGGTGCCCAAGTGCTGAACGCGTCGGCGGTGCGCAGCGCGTGGACCCGGGCAGTGGACAAGTTATTCGAGCGCCATGATTTTCTGGTGGCGCCGGCGGTGCAGCTGCTGCCCTTCCCGATCGAGCAACTGTGGCCGACTGTTGTGGCAGGCAAGACCATGCGCACCTATCATGAATGGATGCTCGGCACGTTCCTGGTGACGATGACCGGCCTGCCGGCGCTGGCGGCCCCGGCGGGGTTCTCGGCGGGTGGGCTGCCGGCCGGCATCCAGATCATTGGCCGGCGCGGTGCCGAACTGGCCTGCCTGAAGCTGGCCCATGCCTATGAGCAGGCGGCGAAGCCTGTGATCGACCGGCTGCCACCGGCGCTGGCCTGAAGGGAAACGATATGCCGATCTTGGGTGTGGCCCTGCTGGCCGCCTGCACGCTGGCCGGGCTGTTTGCCGGTGATCTGCTGGGCGCGGCGCTGGGCCTGGAGGCCAATGTTGGCGGTGTCGGCATCGCCATGTTGCTGCTGATTGCGCTCACCAATCTGCCGGGGCGACGGTTGGGGCCGGAAACGCCAACGGGCAACGGCGTGCAGTTCTGGAGCCTGATGTATATCCCGATCATTGTTGCCATGGCAGCCAAACAGAATGTGTTTGCGGCCGTTTCGGGCGGGGTGATGGCGGCAGTGGCAGGCGTGTTGGCGGTGCTGGCTGCGTTCGCGCTGGTGCCGGTGCTCAGCCGTTGGGCGCAGCGGCCGTGATGGAGCGCATATTCAAATTCGCCGGCGACAATGGCCTGCTGGTGGCATTCGTCTTCGTTGGCGTCATCATGGTGCTGGCCTATTTCCTGTCCCGTCATGTCGCGCGCGGAAAGGTGCATGGATCGGCCATCGCCATTGCGCTGGGGTTGCTGCTGGCTTTCTGGGCCGGGGCCGATACCGGTGGTAAGAATGGCGTGGCGGATTATCCGCTGCTGGCCGGGATCGGCGTGCTGGGCGGCAACATGTTCCGCGATTTCGCCATCGTCGCCACCGCGTTCGGCGTGCGCATGGAAGATCTGCGCAAGGCTGGCCTGGTCGGTGCGCTGTCCGTGCCCATCGGCGTGATATTGTCGTTCGCGGTGGGGGCAGTGGTGGCGCTGGCGTTCGGGCTCACCGATCCGGCCGAGATCACCACTATTGGCGCCGGTGCGGCAACGTATATCGTTGGGCCGGTGACGGGCGCGTCGCTGGGCGTGTCGTCGCGGATCATATCGCTCAGCATCGCGGCCGGGCTGGTGAAGGCGGTGCTGGTGATGGTGGCGACGCCGCTGGTGGCGCGGCGCATCGGCCTGGATAACCCGGCCAGCGCGATGGTGTATGGCGGGCTGATGGGCACCACCAGTGGCGTGACCGGCGGCTTGGCGGCCACTGATCCCAAGCTGGTGCCGTACGGCGCGATGACATCCACCTTCTACACCGGGCTGGGCTGCCTGCTGGGGCCGTCGCTGATCTATCTGGTGATCAGGGCCGTGCTTTAGGCCCA
>JAIXQM010000212.1 GCA_027485735.1 Sphingomonadales bacterium
AACAGGGTGGCCCGTTACACCGGTGGCATGGTGGGCGATGTAGGGTCAGTCACCCTTTTCGTCAATGAAGCCGCAGCCTCCTGCCCGCGCTTGGCGCGCCGCTTGTCGCGCCGCAAGCCAAAGTCCACGGCGCGGCGCACCCGCGGATATTGGCGAGTGTAGAGCAGATAATGCCGGCGCGCCCAGCGCGAGTTGCGGAACACCAGCGCCACCCCGGCCCCAAAGATGACGATGCCGATCGGCGCCGGCGACAGCAGCCCGACGATGCCGGCAGCCGCCATCAGCAGGAGCCCCAGCAAGATCTGGAACACCCGGAACGGTTCGGACCGAACCAGCAGGTCAAGAAAGTCAGGGCGACTCACGATCTCACCTCGATACGGCCCGGCTGTGGCAATCATAAGGCGACAATTGCACCGCGGGACCAAAAACTCTACGAATTGTGATCAGGGTCAGATGCTTCCTATCTTTTTGGGGATAAGGTTGATGGTGGCCCATGTCGGCACGGTGGCGTTTCTGGGACTCGAAGCCCGCAGTGTTGATGTGCAGGTGCAGATTTCCGCCGGGCCCGTCACCTTCGTTACCGTGGGCCTGCCCGACAAGGCGGTGAAGGAAAGCCGCGAGCGCGTCGCCGCCGCGCTCCATGCCATCGGGCTTTCGCTACCGCCACGCCGGGTGGTGGTGAACCTGTCGCCAGCCGATCTGCCCAAGGAAGGATCGCATTATGATCTGCCGATCGCGCTGGGGCTGCTCAGCGCGATGGGGGTGATTCCCCAGGATGCGCTCGATGAATTTGTCGCGGTGGGTGAGCTTGGCCTTGATGGCGCCATCCAGACAGTGCCCGGCGTGCTGCTCGCGGCCCTGCATGCTGCATCTTGCGAACAGGGGCTGATTTGCCCGGCCGCCCAAGGCCCCGAAGCCGCCTGGGCTGGCGAGGTGAATGTGCTGGCCGCGCCCGATCTGCTGGCGCTGATCAATCATCTGAAGGGCCAGATCATCCTGCCGCCGCCCCAGCGTGCCGAAGCCGAACCAACCCGGCGCGGCCCGGATTTCGCCAGCATAAAGGGCCAGGAGACTCCCAAGCGCGTTGCCGAAATCGCAGCAGCTGGCGGCCATAATCTGCTCACGTTATGGCGTAAAGACCCCACCCGAGCGCGAGAGTTCCCGTTTCAGTTCCAACAGTGTATAGTTGAAACAGAGAATCGGGTGTAATCGGAGCAAGTTCCGTGAAGTATCTCTTAACAGCCGCGTGTCTTTTAGTTTCTATTCCTTCCTTCGCCCATGGCGGCGGGCTCAATGCTGAAGGATGCCATAACAACAGAAAGACAGGTGACTATCACTGTCACCGTGGCGCTTCACCCCAACGGTCTAGCGTCAGTTCGTTTGGCGGCCTTGGCCTACTTGGCAGCCGGGGTAGTTCAGGCGGGGGAGCATTTGCCAATTGCTCCGCAGCGCGCGCCGCCGGTGCCGCCCCGGTCCGCTCAGGGGACCCCGGATATGGCCGCCACTTGGACCGCGACGGCGACGGGGTTGGGTGTGAGTAAGCCGGGGACCGGCCGCTATCCCAGTGACCGGCTAAAAGCTCTGTAGAGGTTGCGGCGCTAAGCCTTCATTACAAATACGGATGACGGCTCCGCACCACTTGACCAATCGCCACCTTCGCATGACAACCGTAAGACCGCAGGCAATTGCGACTGCGAGAGATAAATCTGAGGGGCGCGATGAAACGGCTTTTTCTTCTGGCATCTGCATTGATGGTGCCTTCAATTTCGCTTGCACAAGTAGCAACAGTTCCGCAGGCAACCGCAGCGGTAGCGACGGGGATGCGCCAGATTGTGCTGGCACCCAATACTGAAGTCGTTGTCACTCCGAACGACACTGTCACGACCAAGGGCAAGCAGGTCAAAGAGGGATACAAGTTCAAGCTGTCCACGGTGTTCGACGTGATGCAGGACGGCATCGTTGTCATCCCCAAGGGGACCGTGGGTGAAGGCACTGTGACTTGGATGACAAACAAGGGTGCCTTCGGGAAGTCAGGCAAGATGGAAGTTTCCTTCGACTGGCTAGACCTTGGCGGCCGGCGCGTTGCCCTGACAGGCAGTCATCGGCAGGAAGGCGAGGGCAACACAGGGGCAACCGTGGGTGCGGTGGTTGCCGTGGGCGTGTTCGCCGCCTTTGTTACGGGTCGCTCTGCATCCGTTGTGAACGGGCAACAACTCCGCGCGCGGGTCGCTGAAACGCTGACCTTCAATGTCCCGGACAACGCTGCCCGTGTAATGACCGGGACCCTTGCTCCACAGGCAACGGCAGCGCCGGCCCCGGCACCCCCGGCGGCCACCCCTGTGACCCCGCCGCAGCAATAGAGGCCAGACAAAAAAGCAGGGTGGTGGGCAGGAACGTCAAGGGCGGCCTATCCCTCCACCCTGTTCAGCAAGTTCCGAACGGACGATGGGTGCCACTGGCCACCCCTCGGGGTCCTGATACGCGCCTCATTGAGCGCGGCGGCAATCCCGGCAAGAGACGTGACGCCAGCCTGCCGGAGTTCGGCCACCTTGGCCGCCAGCTTGGCCGCCCGTTCATCGGCCCCGGCCTTCAGAGCCTTCACAGCCGCTCCGTTCCCCTTGGCAGCCCTGCGGAGCGCGGCGGCCCCGTTGGGATTGCCCAGCCGGACCCCTCGGGCCTTGGCAGCGGCCAGCGCGGCACGGGTCCGCTCCGAGATACGCTCCCGTTCGTCTTGCGCCAGCACGGCCAAGATGCCCACAGTCACGCGGTCAACGGCGGGGTTATCGGCCGCCACGAAAGCGGCCCCGCTGTTGCGGAGCGCCAGCAGGAAGGCGGCATCGCGGCTCAATCGGTCTAGCTTCGCCACCACAAGGGTTGCGCCAGTCAGTGACGCATGGGCCATGGCGCGGGCCAGTTCGGGCCGGTCATTCACCTTGCCGCTTTCGACCTCGACATACTCTCCCAAGACCTCGCACCCTCTGCCCTGGCAGTAGGTAGCGACGGCGGCCCGTTGGGCTTCAAGTCCTAGCCCGGACCGGCCCTGTTCGGCGGTGGAAACGCGAAAGTAGCTCACAACCTTCATGGCAAAGCCTCCATACAAACTTGCCCAATGACCGTTAGGCAATTCTGTATGGCATCGCAGGAGGCCCGGAAAGGCCCCGGAAAACGGTTGGACTCAAACCGGACTCGCTTTGCCGCAGACCGTTCCGGCTTATCGAAGCATGGCGAGACGGGGACGGGAGCGACTTATAAATGGATGGCCTCACCAACAGAGAGGCAGACAATGAACACACAAGACGCATGGGATGCAGCAGCCCCGGAAGCCGGCCGAATGTTGCAGCAGGCACGGGAGGCGGTGGCCAGCACGTCGCAAGCCTTGGCAGCAGCAGCAGCCGCAAGGCGAGAGGCGAAGCGGAAGGCGTAAGCCCGGACGGTCCGGCATCAGGAAGTGACCCAGTTGCCGGACCTCCCCGCCCCCCAAGGTGCCACCGGGGAGCCTTCCGGGTGCCTTGGGAGGCTAGGGGGTATGGGGGGAAGCCGGGCGCGCTCACACGTATATCCCGCTTCGCAATTTTGCGCCGAAAGTGACGGGCCTGTCCGGCCCGCAGGCAGGAGACCGGAAAGTTTCCAGTCGCTTCCGGGCTAAGTGAAGCCGATTCACTTTGTGGGCCGTCCCCAGTGGGATTTAGGCTCCCACAGGTCCCCGCAGGAACCCCCAACGGTGGCGAGATTTTCCTGCCAGAATGACCCGTAGAGCGCCGAAAGAGGGCCGGGAGGGAGTGGAGGTCCACCCCGCTCCCGCAGCCTCATTGTTCGGCCGTTTTGTCGGCTTTTTTCGTCATGCCTGCCGGGCACGGGTCCGGCGCTTGGCTATGAAGGCGGCAATGCCTTCAGCCCGTTCCACCGACATGGTCTCACGGGAGCCCAAGAGACGGGCAGAGAAACGGTCCCGGTCATCGGGTCCGAAGGGGGCGGCAAGAGCCGCGTAGGGGAAGCGTTGGGCAAGGGTCATGCGGTCTTTCTGGCCTGTTGGCGTTGGGCAGCGTCCAGCTTGGAGCGGATGGCGGCGATGGCGGCACGGTCATGCTGTCCGTTGGTCACGCAATGGCGAGGGACCGGGCGGAACGGGAACAAGGCACAGCCCGCACTCGGGCAGGCTGCCACCTGTTCACGCCACGTCCCGGCGGCCAACGGGTCAACAGTGCAGGCGCGGCAATGGGCATTGATGGCTGCCGCGCGACTGGTGGCGGTCATTGTCAGTTGGACCAACGCTCGGGGGCCGGGGCCGGCGATGGGGCCGGTGGGGCCGCGATGCGGTCCGCAAGAGACAGGGCAGCACGGAGATTGCGGTTGGACCGGGCGCTGAGTGGCTGCACCTGTTTGACGAAGGCGGTGCGGTCGTCAAAGTCCTCAATCATGGACACGACGACGCGTTCCAGCATCGACAGCCGCTCGGCCCAGAGGTCCATCAGTTCGATATGGACCTTGTCCATCTGGCCTTGGTCTTCAAGGCGGCTGTAGATGTCGGCAAGCTGGCGGTCCCGCTCTTGGAGGTCCTGTTTCAGGTCTTGCATTTCATTCACCAGCGTCCCGACAAGGCGTTGCTGGCTATCAAACAGGGCTCGGATTTGGGCCACGTCTGCGGCCGGATTGGGTGTGGTGTTGGTCATAGGTCCTACTGCACCGCGCGGGTCTCCGGCGGTGTTCATTCGGGGTTGGCAGGGGAACGGAAGGGGTCCCGAAGGACCCCGCCGTCAGGTTCATTGCGGGAGAGGACCGCCGATGGTTTCCACGGTCAGGCCGTAGAGCGTGACGGTGTGGACTGCCGTGCGGCGCTTGAAGTCCGGGCCGGCCGGGTCATCCGGCTCGACAAATTCCGGCTCTGCCGCCAGCACGTCCGCGGCCTCGGCTTCATCAGCCGGATTGGGAACGTCTGGCAGCATCACAGGCTGGCCTTCATGTTGCGGGCCTTGGCCTGTGCCAACGCCTCAATGCGGTCTTCCGCCAAGATTTGGGCGGCGCGCTTCTCGGCCATGTGCATGATGCGGGCCTCCTCGTGCGCCTTGCGGCGGGCGTCCACGGCTTCGTTCATGGCACGGTTGAGCCGGTGCCAGCCGCCCACGCCCTCCAGTTCCTCAATGTTCGCTGCAATGTTCTGCAAGCGCGCTTCCATTTCGCTGCGGCGGAGACCGCTGTAGCGATAGACGGGGAGGGCCTGCCCACGGGGGCCGGTCTCATAGCGGCCGACCTCCTGAAGCTCCTCACGGATGCGGGCCGCCTCGCGCTTCAGCACATCGACTTCCACGCTCAGGGCCGCAACCTCGCGGTCAAAGGCGTTTCCGTTCGGGTTGCCCCGGCGGAGATTGGAGGCGACGGCGTAGCGCCGGATGACCGCCTCGACCTCGCGGGCTTCAGCAGCGGCCCGGCGTTCCGGGTCCGTGATGCCCTGAAGGCGTTGGTTGACCTCTGCACGGTCTTCCGGCGACAGGGCCGAAAGCTGGAACAGCTTGGAGGCGCGGTCATCGTCGCTTGCCATGGCGCGCGGCTTGGCGGCCGGACCCATGGCGCGGGTGCTGTCATAGGCTTGGATTTCGGCGCGGACAGCAGCCTCATCGAAGTCCGGATAATCGTTGGTATCAGACAATGGATGTTCTTTCGTTTGGGGCAGCATGGCTTGCCGCCCTGGGGAACACGGCCAGTCATGGCAGGCCGTGCATCCTCGGCACTCTTGCCGGGGACCTCTGGTGACGCGACAGGGCAGCCCGCCGGGGAACGGCAGGGGCGCGGTGGGCGTCGAAACTGGATGGCTGGGATGCGAGGGAGAATTTTTCCCTCGCTTGGAAAGGGTTGCGGGTCCCGGCCCCTTGCCATGACTGCCGGGACCCGCCGGACCGCTTCAGCGACCCGCGTAGCTAGCGCGGGGCGATGCTGGCCCGTTTCTCGTTATTGATGCGCGGCGGCCATGGCCTGCCGGTTGGCGAGCGTTGCGGCCGTCGCCTTGGCGCTGATGCCGGTCCACACGGCTGCAAAGGCGGAGTCCAATTCATCCCGCTCGGCCGGTGTGACGGCGGCCGGGTTGGTGGCCAGCTTGCCGACAAGCGCCAGATGGCGACGGCGGGCCTTGCTGATTTGGACCCGGCGGGACGCACATGGCTTGCAGTAGGGCCGCAGTCCGTCTTTTCGGACCTTCTCCGGGGAGAAGTTGGCGACAGGCTGCACGGACTTGCAGGCGATGCAGAACTTGTGGCCGGGCGGGATGTCCGCCGGCTGCTTGTAGCGTGGCATGTTGTCTCCTGATGGTGGCCGGCATTGGCCGGCGGCGGGGCGCTGATGGGCTCCGGCGGGGAACGTGATGGGCACGGCTGGGGACGTGAGGAGAACTGATGTTGTTCTCCTCAATGTCATCCCTTCTATCTCCTCATTCTGAGATTATCGAAGGGGACTCATGAGGTTATCTTACTATATCTCTTAGAGAATATCTTAAGACGGGCGCGTGCGTGTGTGGTCTGCCGGGAGGATTTCAAGGGGGTGGATGAAAATTGTTGTCTGCCGTCTCGTCACCCGCCCCTGTCCGGCTCCCCGTGCCGGGGAACTCGACAGAGCCCGCGACGTGATGGTCTTTCAGCCGCGCCAGCGGCCCGGACAGGGCGGGGAAGCGGCAGCGGATGTTTCCGTCACTTCAATAGTCTTGACTAAACCGTGTTACCCGCTCCGGTGCTCCTCGGCGGCCCGGACAGGCGGCGAACGGGGCGAAAAATGCTTCTCTCCTTCAATGATGCTGACTATTCGTGATACCCGGTCCGGGGCTCCTCTGAGGTGTGGAGGGGGGCAGCCTTGTCCCCGTAAAGTTTTCGGGGATGTCCGCCACCTCGCGGCGGTCCAAAGTGGCCAGAAAATCCCGCCAAAATGACCCGCAGAGCGCCGAAAGGGGACCGGGAGGCAGTCAGGGTCCACCCGGCTCCCGGAGCCCCACTTTGCGCCCGTTTTGACGCCTATACGTGTCAGCCGGGCAGCACGTCCCGCCACGCATAGATGATAGCAACCTCCCCGCCCTGCCGCCATTGCAACCGGACCCGGCCGGACCGGTAATCAACAATCGCACCCTTAAAGACTGACCGCAGCCCGGCATTAACGGCGGCACGGTCAAGGCTGGCGGGGTCATCATCCGCCGCGCTCAACAGGTCCGCTACGTCCCCCAGCCGGGTCCGCAGCAAGCCCCGGTCTGCCATGGCCCGCAGTTCGTCCAACTCCTCCAAGTCTGCCCGCATGGTGCGAAGCTCTGCCTCGACACGCGCCAGCCGCTTCGCCCCGGCGGCCGATGGGGCAGCTTCAAGGGCCTCTGCCAAGTCCATAAGGTGTTGCTCGGTGCCGGCGATGTTGGCCGCCAGCTTGTCATGCTCGGCATCTAATCCGCCCTCCCCCGGACCGGCCGGCACGTTTTCCAACAGCGCCCCCCAGTCCCGGATAATGGCGTCTTCAACCTCATGAACAGGGACGCTGACATAGCTGCACCCGGTCCCGGTCTTGGCAGCGACACAGACCAGCTTGGGCCGGGAGCGGCTGCCCTTGCTCACCCGCGTCATGGTGGAATTGCAGGCCGGGCAGCGGGCCAGCCCTGCTAGGATATGCGACACGGCCCGGCTAGCGTGGCGGCCCCGGACTGCGGCGGTTGACCCGTCTTTGATGGCTCGGACCGCCAGCCAATCCGCCTCCGTTACAATGGCGGGGAAGGCGTTGCGGATGGGCTCCTCTGCCACCCGACGCTTGCGGCCTGTGCTGTAATCCAGCCGGCCGGGGACCATGGTGCCGATGACGGCTGGGAACTCCAACAGCTTGGCCACGGCAGAGCGATGCCACTGGCGGGCACGGCCAAAGGGACGGACCCCCTCGCTATTCAAGCGACGGGCAATCTGATGCTCCCCGATGCCCGCCAGCTTGTCCCGATAGATACCCCGGATGACCTCTGCCCGGTCCTCCAAGACCTCCCACCGTTCCCCGGCGGAGTCCCATGAGAGCCACGCGGGGGCGCGGCGGGTGTAGATGCCGCCCTGCCCGGCCCTTGCCTTCTGGCGCTTCGCCTCCCATGCCGCTGCCACCCGGCGGCCCTTCGTCTTGCTTTCCTCATGGGCTCGCCATGCCACCATCAGCGACACGATGAGGGCCATGGGGTCGTTATCCAGCCGGGCGGCCGTGTATTCCTGGCCATCGTTCAAGGTGACGATGGTGACGCCAGCGTCCACAATGTCGCTGACAATCCGCTGGGCACGGCGGGGGGTCATGCGGCTGATACGGTCAAGGCTTTCGACTAGCAGATAGGAGCCGGGCTCAATGAGGCCCCGGTTGCAGGCAAACAGGAAGCTGCCCAGCCCGCTATCCTCCTCTGCGTTCGTTCCCCGGTATGCGGATACGCCCTCGTCCCGGAAGGAAAGGCGCGTGTCCAATTCCAGCCCATGCCGGGCCGCCCACTTGGCTGCCGCTTCACTTTGACGGCGGAAACTGTCACCTTGGGCTTGTTCCGGGGAGGACCAACGTGCGTAGCTGTAAACCTTTGCCATGCTGCGGTAATTCATGAGACGCGCTCCGAGTTCAAGAGGGGGTCTCAGAGATATGACATGCTGATGTCAGGCCCGCCCGGTTCAGGCAAATCGCTGATCGCCGCCGCGCTGGCCGGCATCCTGCCCGATCTCACGCCCGCCGAAGCGCTGGAAGTCTCGATGGTGGCTTCCATCGCCGGCGAGCTGGAGGGGGGCAAGCTGAAACGCACCCGGCCGTTCCGATCGCCGCACCACAGCGCTTCGATGGCAGCGCTGGTCGGCGGCGGGACAAAGGCGCGGCCGGGAGAAGTCTCCCTCGCGCATCTCGGCGTGCTGTTCCTCGACGAACTGCCGGAATTTCAGCGCGGCGTGCTCGATTCGCTGCGACAGCCGCTGGAAACCGGCCAGGTGCAGGTGGCGCGCGCCGCCGCCCACGTCACCTATCCGGCGCGCGTGCAGTTGATCGCCGCCATGAACCCCTGCCGCTGCGGGCATCTGGCTGATCCCGGCCTCGCCTGCGCCCGCGCCCCGCGCTGTGCGGCCGATTACCAGAGCAAGCTCTCCGGGCCATTGCTCGATCGCATCGATCTGCATATCGAGGTGCCGGCGCTTTCGGCCGCCGATCTCACCTTGCCACCACCGGCTGAAAGCAGCGCACAGGTCGCTGCCCGTGTCGCCGCCGCGCGGGCCCGGCAGACAGCCCGCTATGCCGGCACTGCCACTCGCATGAATGCCGAAGCTGACGGCGAAAATCTCACCGCCCATTCCACGCCGGATGCCGAAGGCCAGCGCCTGCTCACTCAGGCCGCCGACACGCTGCGGCTGTCGGCGCGCGGCTATGCCCGGGTGCTACGGGTATCGCGAACGATTGCGGATCTGGCCGGCAGCGACGGCGTGGCGCGTATTCATGTTGCAGAAGCACTGTCTTACCGGCGCCGCCCGCCAGTGAATTGAACGTGCCTATTCGGCAGGTTTCGCTGCCGTCACTTCGCCCGCATCCCACTTGGCGATCACCGCCGTAGCCACCGCATTGCCGATCACGTTGGTGGCGCTGCGGCCCATGTCGAGGAAATGGTCCACCGCCAGGATCAGCAGCAGGCCGGCTTCCGGGATGTTGAAATAGGGCAGCGTGGCGGCGATCACGACGAGGCTGGCGCGCGGCACGCCGGCAATGCCCTTCGACGTGATCATCAACAGGCCGAGCATGGCGATTTCCTGGCCCAAGGACAGATCAATGCCATAGGCCTGCGCGATGAAGATGCTGGCAAAGGCGCAGTACATCATCGAGCCATCAAGATTGAAGCTGTAGCCCAGCGGCAGCACGAACGAGGCGATGCGGCCGGGTACGCCATAACGCTCCAGCGAGGCCAGCAGCTTGGGATAGGCGGCTTCCGACGACGCGGTGGCGAAGGTGATCAGGAACGGCTCCCGGATTTCAGGGATCAGGCGGCGCACCTCGCCAAAGCCCAGCACGAACGCGCCGGCGCCCAGCAGGAAGGCCCACAACACCGCCAGCGCCAGGTAAAATCCGCCGACGAACTTGCCGAAGGTAACAAGGATGCCCAGCCCTTCCACCGCGATGGAACTGGCAATGGCGGCAAACACCGCAAACGGCGCCACCTTCATCACATAGCCGGTGATCACCAGCATCATGTGCATGATGGCATCGAGGCCCTTGTTGATCGGTTCGGCCTTATCACCCATCTGGATCAGCGCCACGCCGGCAAACAGGCTGAAGATGACGATCTGCAGCACTTCGTTGGTGGCCATCGCTTCGATGATGGACTTCGGGAAGATATGCCCGATGAATTCCTTCAGGTTGAAGGCCTTGCTAGCAACACCCGATGCCGCATCAATTGCCGGCAGCGGCAAACCGACGCCAACACCGGGCGCCAGCAGATTGACCATCAGGATGCCCAACCCCAGGCTGAAGATCGATGCCGCGATAAACCACGCCAGCGTGCGCACGAAGGTGCGGCCCACCGCCCCGCCCGAACCCATGTGGGCGATGCCCACGGTGAGCGTCGCCAGCACCAAAGGTGCGATGATCATCTTGATCAGCCGCAGGAACACATCGGTGATGATCGACAGATAACCGGCGATCTCCTTGGCCTGCTCCGCCGCCACGCTGGCATTGATCGCCCAGCCGACGCCAAGCCCGGCCACAAGGCCGATCAGGATCCAGCGGGTGAGCGAATTTGTGGGCTTCATGGTCGCCTGACTTCGGGCAGCGCCTTGGCGCCGTCAAGCCGGAAACCGCGCGCCAAGGCTTGCAGCCGGCGCGCGCGCGGCGCAGTCTCGGTTCATGATCCGCACCCTCGCCGCCATCCTCGCCCTGTCCTGCACTGCCCTGCCCGCGCATGCCGCCCCCGGCGACGCCGCGGAGGCCAAGCGGCTGTTGATGGACAGTGTTGGCATCGCCAGCGTCAAGGGCCGCGGCCAGACCCCGGCGCTGGCGCGTTTCTATCGCGCTGCACTGGTGCAGGCCGGCTTCAACGCCGCCGACATCCAGATCGACGAACTGGCCGGCACCGCCAATTTCCATTTCGTCTGGCGCGCAGCCTCGGCCAAGGCCAAACCCATGGCACTGACTGGCCATCTGGACGTGGTGGAAGCCAATCCGGCCGATTGGGAACGGCCGCCGTTCACTGCAGTCGCCGAAAATGGCTTCATCTTCGGGCGCGGCGTGCAGGACAACAAGTTCGATGTCGCCATGATGATCGCCACGCTGGCGCAGTTGAAGGCCAGCGGCTGGACGCCGAAACGCGACATCCACTTCTTCCTGTCGGGCGACGAGGAAACCGACGGCATCGCCAGCGCCGCACAGGCCAAGCAGGCCGGCGCGCTGGGCATCGAGGTTATGCTGAACAGCGATGGCGGCGGCGGTGGGCTGGACGCGCAGGGCAAACCCTTTTTCTACAAGCTGCAGGCGGCCGAGAAATCCTATGCCGATTTTCAGCTGACCATCACCGATCCGGGCGGCCACAGCTCCACCCCCACCGCCAGCAACGCCATTGCCCGCATGGGCCTGGTGGCCGCACGCATCGCCGGACACCGCTGGCCGGCACAGGTGAACGACATCACCCGGGCGTCGCTGGCCGAAGCCGGCCGCGCGCGGAGCGACGCACTGGGCGACGCCATGCGCCGCTTTGCCGCCAAACCGGATGATGCCGGGGCCATCACGGCCTTGCGCGCCAATCCCGGCACCATCGGCCAGATTGGCACCACCTGCGTGCCCAGCATGATCAATGGCGGCCATGCGCCCAATGCCTTGCCGCAGCGCGTCACCCTCACTGTCAACTGCCGCATCTTCCCCGGCACCAGCATCGCTGCCGTGCAGGCGGAACTGGCGCGGGTGGCCGAGGATCCGGGGGTAAGCTTTGCCACCGGCATCGATTGGCCGGTCACCCCGGCATCGCCGCTGCGGCCTGACGTGACAGCGGCCGTGCAGGCGGCGGTTTCGGCAAGGGCACCCGGCCTTGCCGCCACCCCCGGCATGGACGCCGGCGCCACCGACAGCGTGTTCTGGCGCGCGCTGGGCGTCCCGTCCTACGGCGTCTCTGGCCTGTTCATGCGCCAGGAAGACAGTTTCGCCCACGGCCTCAATGAACGCGTGCCGGAAGCCGCCATCGCGCCGGCCCTGCGCCATTGGGACATCATCCTGCGCCGCCTCGCCGGATAGACCCTGCCCGCATCACGACTGCCCATCCGGCCACACGGCCAGGGTGTCGGCGTGCGCACCGATTCAGCCAAGAATCGCGAATCTAAAAACGTCAGGCAACAGAGTCGAAGATTCCAGCAACAAAGACTATTTTCAGTAAATAATGGTAAACAATGATTGAATAAATAAGTCAGTTACGAATCGGACGAAGAGTGATAAATATATCATGCGTAATTACTTATTAAAAAGGAAGATTAAATTTCGATGTTCGGTCCATGGCGGCTGGGCCTGGCCAAGGATCAGGCTGGTAGCCTGTCGACAGTGACGGCATTGCTGATGCCGGCGCTGATGGCTGCTGCCGGTCTCGGTGCCGACACGCTGCACTGGACATGGCAGCAGCAGATCATTCAGCGTCAGGCGGAATCCGCAGCGCTGGCTGGCGCCGAAGCCCTGTCACAGAACCGCGCCGTTGCCGAAACGGTGCAGGCCCAGTTGGCGAGTGGAGGCCAGCCGGCCCTCGCCATCGCCCCGATCATCGAACAGGGCCCCTCATCCGGGCCGTTCGCTGGCGATCCGCTGGTGGTGCGCGTGCGGCTTTCCAGCATTGCCCGCCTGCCCTTTGCCGGCCTGTTCTCATCGGCAGGCGTGCCGATCAGTGTCGAGGCCACGGCCGGCCTGGTGGAAGAGCGCATGGCCGGTGTGGTCCATTGCGAGGGCTGCATCACAGACCACGGCGATGGCAGCAACACCTTGGGATAAGGGTCCTGACCTTGCCGCAGATATGATCTTCTGCGGGCCATGCCCATCTCGATGTCAGAACCAAACCCTCAGCATCATGTCGATCCCCGGGCCGCTGGGCAACGCCCCAGAATCGGGCATCGCCGGGTGATTGCCAAATCACGACTGACCACCATTCAAACCGATGGAACGTTCGTTCAATAGTCCCTGATTCGATCAGTCTGTTGCCATAAAGGATCGAAAATACAGCCCAGTAGCGCAGTTAACGTATATTTGACATTTAACATGTTAAAAACTGCTACAGATTAAAAAGCCGCAAATCGGCGCAAAAGCAGGGTGTGAGTGTCATGAGTTGCTTGTGGGTACGCCGGCTTCAGGCAAGCCGGCGAGGCAATATCGCAACACTGACGGCATTGATGATGCCGGTGCTGATCGGTTCGGCCGGTCTGGCCAGCGACTCGATCCAGTGGACATTGACCAAGCGCATGATGCAGCGCGCCGCTGATTCGGGCGCGATCGCCGGCGCTTTCCAGTTGAGCCAATCCAGCAGCATTTCGGTTGTGCGCGCGGCTGCGACGGGCGACATCAACCGCAACGACGGGTTTCGCATGACGATCACCCCGGTGATCAACAGCCCCGCCACCTCAGGCAGCTTCCGCGATGCCGCGTCTGCTGTGGAGGTGATCCTGGCCACAGACATGAACCTGCCGTTCACCGGCCTGATCATGCGTGGACCGATGCGCATCAGCGCCCGCGCCGTGGCCGAAGTGGTGGGCAATGGCGATTATTGCGTGCTGGCGCTGGAAAACACCAATACGCCCGGTATCCCGATCGGCGGCAGTGCCACAGTGAACCTGGGCTGCGGCATGATGAGCAATGCGCCCAGCAACACGAGCATCATCGCCAATGGCGCCAGTAGCGTGACGGCCAGCCCGGTGGCCGCGGTGGGCCTTGTGCCACCTGGCAATTATACCACCGGCACCGTCCGCGAAAGCTATGCGCTGCCGCTGCGCGATCCCTATCGCAACCTGCCGGATCCGATCAATATCTCCAACAGCAACAACGATCTGCGGGTGCAGCCGAACCGTTCCAGCACGTTCAGTGCGGGCACCTACCGCAATATCGATGTCAGCGGCACGGCCACCTTCAATCCTGGCGTCTATTATGTGACGGGCAGTGTGAATTTCGGCAGCCAGGCGAACGTGACGTCAAATGGCGCGGTGTTCATCCTCACCGCCACCAACGCGGCCAGCAACACCAGCAATATTGCCACAGTGCGGATGAACGGCGGCGCCCGGATCAGCATGACGGCGCCCAGCACCGGCACCTATGCCGGCATCCTTTTCTATCAGGATCGCCGCGCCAGCAACATGGCCACCAACATCATCAACGGCAACAGCAGCAGCCTGCTGCAGGGGGCACTCTATTTCCCGCGCCAGGAACTGCAGATGAACGGCACCAGCGGCATGAACACCCGCTGCATCCAGATCGTCGCGCGCCGTGTCGATTGGCGCGGCAACACCGCGATCCAGAATGTCTGCCCGGCCAATTCAGGCGCGTCGTCCTTCAAGGGCACGCAGATCAAGCTGGTGGCATGATGATGAAGCACGCTCTCCCCACCCGCTTGCGTGGCTGCCGCAGCGGCGCTGCCGCTGCCGAAATGGTGCTGATCGCCCCGGCGCTGGCCGGCCTGCTGTTTGTTGGGATGGATGTGGGCCTGGCCTTCTGGGAAAAACATCAACTGGAACAGGCGGCCCAGCGCGGGATCGAACTCGCCGTGGCGCCCGGCACCATCGGCACGGGTTCGTTCAGCCACCTCGATCCGGAAGTGCGGGCGGCGTATGGCAAGCCGGTGCAATCGCTGACGGTGGATAACTGGCTGGAATGCAACGGCCAGCGCCAGGACAACTGGAACAGCTTCTGCCCGGCCGGGCAGACATTTGCCCGCTTTGTTTCGGTGCGGGTGCAGGCCGAATATGTGCCGCAGTATAGTTTTGGCGGCATTCTGCACGGCGATGGCCAGAACGGCGGCTATGTGCTGACCGGCGACGCTTCGGTGCGGCTGCAATGATCCGCGCGCTCCGCTCTGTCGCCCGCAACCGCAGCGGGGCCACCGCCGCCGAATTCGCGCTGACGCTGCCGCTGTTCCTGGCCTTCGTGTTCGTGTTCTTCGGTATCGGCGCCGTGTTCTGGGCCAATGCCGGCCTGCGCAATGGTGTTGGCGAAGGCGCCCGGGTGGCCACCCTCTTCCCGCGCCGCAACAACACCCAGATCAGCACAGCGATCCGCGCAAACAGCTTTGGCCTGGGCAGCGTGATGACAGCGCCAACCATCACCCCCGGTGCCGCCAATGGCCAGGATTTCGTGGACATCACGGTCACGGTGAACCCACAGTTCGATCTGTTCTTCATCGAAGTGGAACCGATCACGCTGTCCGAAACCCGCCGGGTCTATCGCCCCGCCTGATCGCTGCACCTGCGCGCATTGCCCGTTTTGCGCGGCAGCTCCGCGCATTGCCCGTCTTGCGCGGCTACTCCGCGCGGGGATGCGCCGCCGCCCACGCATCCAACAATTGCGCCGCATCGACCTTGGTATAGATTTGCGTTGACGACAGGCTGGCATGGCCAAGCAGTTCCTGCAGCTGCCGCAGATCAGCGCCCCTCGCCAGCAAGTGGGTCGCGAAACTGTGGCGCAGCGCGTGCGGCGTGGCGCTGGCGGGCAGGCCCATCGCTGTCCGTGCAGCCTGCACAGCGCGGCGCACCGTGCCGGGATCGAGCGCGCCGCCTTTCACCCCGCGGAACAGCGGGGAATCGTGGGCCAGGTCGAACGGGCATTTTTCGACATAATCCATGATCGCGGCCTGCACCTGGGGCAGCAGTGGCACCTGGCGGGTCTTGGCGCGCTTACCGGTCACCGCAATCACGTTGCCCAACGGCAACGCGGCTCCGGTGAGCGACAGCGCCTCGCCAATGCGCAGGCCGGCACCATAAAGCAGCAGCAAAACCGCCATGTCGCGCGCCGCCAGCCAGGGCTGCGCCGCTGCATCGCCCACCACCGCCACCAGTTGCCGCACATCGCCCGGCGAAACGGCACGTGGCAGGCGGCGGGGCTGTTTCGGGGCCTTCAGCGCGGCAATGGCATCGCAGGCCAGGCCTTCGTTACGCCGCGCCCACGCGAAAAAGCCTTTCAACGCCGATACATCGCGCGCCAGTGATGGCGCCGCCAGCCCCTCACCGCGCCGCAGCGCAAGAAAGGCCCGCAGTTCGGCGGCAGCCAACGTGGCCAGCCGCCCACCGGTCACGGCGCCGCCCAGATGGGTGCTCAGGAAATCGTCGAACCGTTCCAGCGTCAGGCCATAGGCCCTGAGCGTGTGGACGGACAACCGCCGCTGGTCGCCCGAATAGGCGAGGAAGCGGGCAATGAGCCCGGCCAGAGGCTCTGCCGCTGCGCTCAGAGGATGCTCTGACCCGTCTTGGCCCAATCGGCCTCGAACGCGGCCAGGCCCTTGTCGGTGAGCGCGTGGCCCGCCAGCTGGCGGATCACCGAAGGCGGCATGGTGGCGACATCGGCGCCGATGCGCGCCGCGGCCAGCACATGGACCGGACTGCGCACGCTGGCGACGAGGATTTCGGTCTTGAAATCATAATTGTCGTAGATGGTGCGGATATCCTGGATCAGCTCCATCCCGTCGTGGCCGATATCATCCAGCCGGCCAACGAACGGCGAAATATACGTCGCGCCGGCCTTGGCCGCGAGCAGCGCCTGGTTGGCGGAGAAGCATAGCGTCACGTTGGTCTTCACGCCTTCGGCGGTGAGCGCCTTGCAGCTTTTCAGGCCATCCAGGGTGAGCGGCAGCTTGATGCAGATATTGGGCGCCAGCGCGCGCAACACGGCGGCTTCGCGCATCATCGTGGCATGATCGGGCGCGACCACTTCGGCCGACACTGGGCCATCGACGATCCCGCAGATTTCCTTGACGACTTCGAGGAAATTGCGGCCCGATTTGGCAATCAGGCTGGGATTGGTGGTGACGCCATCCAGCAGGCCGGTGGCGGCCAGATCGGCGATTTCAGCAACGTCGGCGGTATCGGCAAAGAATTTCATGGCGGCGGCCCAGCAGTGGAAGGGAAGATTCGGGCTGCTTTAACCGATGCAGACGGGCTTTCCTACCATCGCTTTTGGTCCTCGCACGCACCGGCTGTCCTACGCTGCGCCGCTATGGTATTTTTCAATCAGGGTCGAAGGCAACATTCATCGGGGGACTTCCGATATGAACACGCTCGAGCTCCAGAAAGCTTTGAAAGCCAGAGGCTTCGACCCAGGCGACATCGATGGTGCAATGGGGCGCAACACCATCGCTGCAATCCGTGCCTTCCAGGCGGCCAATGGCCTGGATGTGGATGGTGTGGCGGGGCCCGATACGCTTGCCAAGCTTGCGGCACCCACAGTGCGGACTGCGCCTGACCCGATCCACAGCCTGTCGATGCCATGGTTCATCGAAGCGCAGCGCGCCATTGGCGTGAAGGAAGACACCGGCCCCGGTTCCAACCCGCTGATCATCGGCTGGGCGCGCCGGTTGCGCATTGATTATGCCAAGGATGAAATCGCCTGGTGCGGGCTGTTCGTCGCCCATTGCATCGGCCTCACCCTGCCGGGCGAAGTGCTGACGTCCAATCCGCTGGGCGCGCGCACCTGGACCAGGTTTGGTGTGCCCTGCCCTGTGCCGCAGCCGGGCGCCGTGATGACCTTCTGGCGCGGCAGCCGCGATGGCTGGCAGGGCCATGTCGGCTTTTATGTCGGCGAAGATGCCTCGGCCTATCATATTCTGGGCGGCAACCAGGGCGATGCCGTGAACGTGAAGCGCTTTGCCCGCGACCGTTTCCTCACCGCCCGCTGGCCGAAAACGGCCCCAGCCCCCACCGGCGGCCCGCGCATCCTGCGTGCCGACGGCAGCTTCTCGAACAACGAGCAATAAGGCCGGCTGGCCGGGGACTGAAGCTCAGCCCCCGGCCACCAGCTTCTTGAGCTCGGTCTTCAATATCTTGCCATTGGCGTTCCGTGGCAGTGGTTCGCGACTGAAATGCACCGCAACCGGCACCTTGAAGGCCGCCTGCCGCGCCGCCACGAAGGCGCGCAGTTCCTCTTCGCTGGCGTCGACGCCCTCCTTCAGCGTCACGAACGCCACCGGCTCCTCGCCCAACTGCTTGTGCGGGCGGCCGACCAGCGCGGCGTCCATGACCGCCGGATGCTCGTACAACGCGTTTTCCACCTCGACGCAGTAGATATTCTCGCCGCCGCGGATCAGCATGTCCTTGGCGCGGTCGATGATGAAGCAGAAGCCCTCTTCATCGATGCGCCCCAGATCGCCGGTGCGCACCCAGCCGTCGATGAAGGTGGCCGCCGTGGCTTCGGGCTTGTTCCAATACAGCCGCACCACGTTGGGGCCGAAGCCGTAGATTTCGCCCACCTCGTTCGGCCCCAGCACCTTGCCGTCCGGGTCGCGCACCTGCAGATCACACACCGGCACCGGCGGGCCGCAGCTGTCGGGCCGGTGCTCGTAATCTTCCGCCATATGGTGGGTGAAGGTGGCGCTGGTTTCGGTCATGCCCCAGCCGTTGCCAGGCTTGGCCTTGAACTCCTTGGCGATCTGGCGAACCAGTTCGGGCGCTGATGGCGCGCCGCCGTAGCTGACGGCCTCCAGGCTCGACAGGTCATATTTGGCGCGGTCGGGATGTTCCAGGATTTGCCAGGCGATGGTGGGCACGCCGCCGGCTGAATTGCAGCGTTCCCGCTCGATCAGCGTCATGGCTTCCAGCACATCCCATTTCTTCATCAGCACCAGCTTCACGCCGCCCACCAGCGCGGGATTGAGCACGGCATGGCAACCTGTGGCGTGGAAGAAGGGCACTGATAGGAGGGTCGCCTTCTGCGGGGCGTTGGGGTCAGCCGCCGGCGGCTGCTCGCCGCGCCGCAGGAAACTGCGCGCCGCGCTGCTGGCACTGGCCATGATGTTGGAACAGATATTGCGGTGGCTGCCCAGCGCGCCCTTGGGCTTGCCGGTGGTGCCGCTGGTGTAGAAAATCGTCGCGTCATCTTCGGGCTGAAGCGCCAAGGCATCGGCCGGGATGGCACGGTCCTTCAGCGACGCCCAGTCCATCGGCCAACCGATCACCTCTTCCAGCCGGCGCGCGCGCGGATCACCAAGTTCCAGTTCGCTGGCGCGGGTGACATAGATCTGCTCCAGGTCCGGGCAGTTGGGCAAATGTTCAGCGATGCGGTTGTAGCGCTCGGCATCGATTAGCAGGATCTTGGTGCCGCTGTCGGTCAGGCCATATTCCAGCTCGCCGCCCGTCCACCAGGCATTCAAGGGCGTGACGATCGCCCCGCACAGGCTGGCGGCATAAAAGGCGACCGGCCATTCCGGCAGGTTGCGCATTACCACCGCCACGCGGTCGCCCTTCACCAGGCCATCGGCCTTCAACCGCTCGGCCAGCGCCAGCGTGGCGCGGGCAAAGGCTTCGAACGTCACCCGTTCCTCGTCCAGCACCATGAAGACCTTGTCGCCATGGGCGCGGCCGGCGGCGAAACAATGGGCCAACGATGCCGGCGCATTCTTCCAGACCCGTGTGGGCCGGCCCTGGATGGCAACCGTTTCCATCTCCAGCGGCTGGCCCGGCGCGGTCAGCAGCGTATGGGCTTCGGCAATCGACATTGCTGGCCAATTGGTCATGCGATCTCCCCAAGGCATGTTATGTTTGTTGGGCGCACGATGCCGCAAAGCGCAGCGCCCCGCCAGTCTGTCAGAACGGCGCAGTTCCCCTTCAATGTGGGCGGCTTGGCGGCAGCGGATAACCCGCCTAGGCTGCGCCCAAACAAACAAGGGAGATGAGCCATGGCCACCGTTGCCAAGACTGCCGAATGGGATGCCCGCGATGCCGCCGCCATGCGGGCCGTGCTTGATGCGCAGCGCGCCAGTTTCACCGCCGAACTGCCCGTCACCGCTGCCACCCGTCGCGACCGGTTGAACCGCGCGCTCGATGTGGTGCTGGCCAACAAGGACCGTTTCGCCGCTGCGATGAGCGAGGATTTCGGCCACCGCTCGACCGAACTCAGCCTGGTCACCGACATCATGGCGTCGATCAAGCCGCTCAAGCATGCGCTGAAGCATCTCGATGCCTGGATGAAGCCGGAAAAGCGCAAGCTGGATTTCCCCATGGGCCTGCTTGGTGCGAAAGCGCGGGTGGAATGGCAGCCCAAGGGCGTCGTTGGTATCCTGTCCCCGTGGAATTTCCCGGTGAACCTCACCTTCGCGCCGCTGGCGGGCGTGATGGCTGCCGGCAACCGTGCGATGATCAAGCCATCGGAATATACGCCGGTCACTTCGGCGCTGATGAAGGAAGTGCTGGAAGCGGCGTTTGACCAGACCGAAATCGCGGTGATCACCGGCGGGCCGGAAGTGGGCAAGGCGTTCACCGAACTGCCCTTTGATCACATCATCTTCACCGGTGCCACCAGCGTGGCCCGCCATGTGATGGCGGCCGCCGCCAAGAATCTGGTGCCGCTGACGCTCGAACTCGGTGGCAAGTCGCCCACAATCATCTCGCGCTCCGCCGATGTGGCGTCGGCCACCGAGCGCGTGGCGATGGGCAAATTGATGAACGCCGGCCAGATCTGCCTGGCGCCGGACTATCTGCTGGTGCCGGAAGAGAAGGAAGGTGAGATCGTCGAGGGGCTGAAGGCCGCGACCGCCAAGATGTACCCCACCATGCTGGCCAACCCGGATTACACCAGTGTTTTGGGCGCCCGCCACCGCGAGCGGCTGGAAGCGCATGTGGAAGACGCCCGCGCCAAGGGCGCAGACGTTGTGGTGGTGAACCCGGCGAACGAGGATTTCAGCAAGCAGAACACCAACAAGATGCCGCTGCACATCATCCGCGGCGCCACCGACGAGATGACGGTGATGCAGGAGGAAATCTTCGGGCCGCTGCTCCCCGTGCGCACCTACAAGGCAGTGGACGGCGCCATCGACGAGATCAACCGCCGCGACCGGCCGCTGGGCCTGTATTGGTTCGGGCAGGACGAACTGGAGCAGCGCCGCGTGCTCGACCGCACCATTTCGGGCGGCGTGACGGTGAACGACGTGATCTTCCACGTTTCGGCTGAAGACCTGCCGTTCGGCGGCATCGGCCCGGCCGGCATGGGCAATTACCACGGCCACGATGGCTTCAAGGAATTCAGCCATCCCAAGGCGATCTACAGCCAGCCCAAGATCGATCTCGCCGGCCTGGCCGGGTTCAAGCCGCCCTATGGCGCCAAGACCGCCAAGGCACTGGCGCGCGAACTGAAGAAGTGAGGCTCAGGCCGGCGGTCGTGTTGCAGCGAACGCCGGCGTGGCCAGCAGCCGATCCGTCAATTCCGCCAGCGCCGCGTTATGCTCACGCCAGTGCAGATCGGGGAAACGGAAGCTGAGATAATCGCAGGCGACCGCGATGCAGATGTCGCCAAAGCCGCTGCCGCCCACCCGCGTGTTCATCACGCTCAGCGCACGTTCGATGGCGCGATATTGCCGGTCCACCCACGGGCCACTGGTGATACCCTGGGCCATGTTGAACCTGAGGATAATCGCGGCATCGAGCACGCCATCGGCCAGCGCCTCGGTGGTGCGCGCCTGCCAGTGGGCGTGGCCGCTCTGCGCCATCAGCTTCTGCCCCGGCACGCTGGCCAGCAGAAAGGCGGCGATCACCGGTGAATCGATGATGGCGCTGCCGTCGTCCAGCACCAGCGCCGGCACCTTGCCGAGCGGATTGGCGGCTAGCAGTGCGGCCGGATCGGTCATCGGCGCAGTGTCTTCCACCGGCAGGGCAAGGCCCAGTTCATGGGCAATCACCCGCAGCTTGCGGGCGTAGGGCGACGTTGGGGAGGCGAGGAGCTTCATGGTTCCACCTTCAGTTGTTCCACCAGGAAGACCTCGACCTGGCTCCACACCGGGCTGCCCGGTGCGATCACTTCAAAATGGCCGGTGCCACCAAGGATGAGAGCGCTGGATTTGTCCTTGCCTTTCCGTGCTTCGGAGATCCACTTTGCCGTGGCCGTGGGCGACAGAAACAGACTGGCCGAGACCAGGCCCGATTTCACCGCCAGCGGCAATTGCGCCTGCGGGCTGCCTTCGGCCCAGCGCTTCGGCTGCTCAGCCGGCGTGCCACCAAACATGGCCTTGCCGGCCGGGACGCCGCAGCCCTTTTCGAATGTCTCGATTTCGCTGGCCGGATCGCCTGGGCCGTCAATGGCGACCACGGCCCCGATCTTCAGCGGATCAGGCGAGGCGATGTCGCTGTCCTTCGGCAGTTTGTGACGGCTCGCCACCCATAGCGCGGCATGGGCGCCGGCACTGTGGCCAGTGACGGCAACCCGCGCCAGATCGATCGGATAGCGTTTGGCGAGGTCGCGCAGATGATCGGTGGCCGCCGCCCAATCGTTGAAGGTGCCCGGCCAGCCAGCGCCAGCATCTCCGCTGAATTTGCCGTCCTTGTCCTTTTCACCAGCCTGGCGATATTCGATGTTCCAGGTGGCAAAGCCCAACTCCGTCAGCCGGCTAGCCAGCGCGGCGGTGTTCTGGCGGGTGGCAAAACCCTTCCACCAACAGCCGCCGTGGATGACGATCACCACCGGATACGGGCCGGGGCCCGCCGGCAGTCGCAGATCGCCGACCTGGGTTGGTTCCTTGCCATAGGCCTCGGTCAGCGCCGGGGCGGAGGACGGCAATTTATCGACATCCGCCGGCCGCATCCGCTGTGCCAGCGCCGGCGTGGCGGCCAGCAAGGCCAGAACGAGGGCAGCGCGCTTCACTTGAGCAACCCCGCCGCCTCGTTCAAGCGGTCAGCATAATCACCCAGCGCCTTGGCCGCGATCCCGGCTTCGCGGGTCGCATCGTCAAAGCGCCGCTCTTCCACCGCTTCGCGCAGGCCCGGCAGCGTCTTGGAGCCATAGCCAGTGAAGCGGCCCGGCGCATAAAGGATGTTGCGGAACCACGGCCGGAACGGCAGGCCCGATGGGCTGAGCAGCGTCTGCTCGATATCGCGCAACTTGCCGTTGAGCGCGGCGGATTGCGCCGGCGTCAGACTGCCCTCCTTGGCCGAAATTGCGGCATCAAAGGCCTTGGCAGCGCCATCCAGACGGGTGATCGCTGCATCGAGCACGGCAAGATCCAGCGCCGGGGTCGGCGTTTTCGGCAGCGGCGGGCCCAGCGGATCGCGCGGATCGCTGCCCAGCCGGTAAATGTCGGCGCTCAGCCCGGCACGCTTGTCGTCCTCCTTGCGGCGATTTTCGATCAGCGTCTTGATCTCACCAAAATAGCTGCGGGCCGCGCCGGCCACCGGGCCAAAACGCACCGGCAGCGCATCGGCATCGGCCAGCCGCATCACCATCCGACCCGCCACCTTGGACAGCACCGCGCCATAGACGAGGCCCGGATCATCAAAGCGCACGAAATGATCAAAGCTGTCGTAGATCGAGTGATAGGAACCGGCGCTCTCGCCCTCGCCGCCAAAGCCGATATTGATCGATGACACGCCGGCATGGTGGATGAAGGCGGTGTAATCGCTGCCTGAACCCAGCGCGTCCATCGGCTGATCGGCGGCCAATTCAGCGGCGGCCAGCGCTGCGGGGTTGCCGCGCAGGCCGTCGAACGCCTTGGCGCGCACGCCGGCCCGCCAGCGGTCCGCCACGCTGGCGCCGGTCTGCGGGTCCTTCACGTCAGCAGCGGCCTTGCCGATCAACGACGTGAACTGGCCGCTGCCATCGACGCCCAGGAAACCGCGGCCATTGCTGTCGCTGTTGATGTAGACAACCGCCTTCTGGCGCAGCTCCGCGATATTCTGCTCCACCCATTCGGTGGAGCCCAGGAGGCCGGGCTCCTCGCCATCCCAGCTGGCATAAACGATGCTGCGCTTGGGCCGCCAGCCGGATTTCCACAGCGCGCCCAGGCCCTTGGCTTCGCTCATCATCGCGACTTCGCCCGACAGCGGATCGGAGGCGCCGAACACCCAGCCATCATAATGGTTGCCGCGCACGATCCATTCGTCCTTCTTCGACGATCCGGGCAGCGTGGCGATCACGTTGGAAATGGTCTTCAGCGACCATTCGGATTGCACCTTCAGATGCACCTTTACGCTGTCGTCCCCGCCGAAACGATAATGGAACGGCAGGCCGCCGCGCCAGTCGTTGGGCACGGGCGCGCCCTTCAGGCGGGAGAGGATCTCGGTCGCATCCGCATAGGAAATCGGCAGCGTCGGGATTTTCAGCACCGTCGGCGCCGTCTCGCGGGTCAGCCGCTTGGCATCCTTGGTGGCACCCACACCCGGGGTGAGCGGATCGCCGGGATAGGTGATCATATCCAGCACGCTGCCGCGCTGCACCCCGGCCGGCGGGCGGCCGCCGCCATTGGGATAGCTGTCAGCCGAACCATAACCATCCTGCTGCGGATCGGAATAGATCAGGCAGCCGATGGCGCCCTGTTCCTGCGCCAGCTTCGGCTTCAGGCCGCGCCAGCCGGCGCCGTACCGTGCGATGACGATCTTGCCCTTCACCGAAATGCCGCGCCGCGCCAGCGCCTCGTAATCGGCGGGCAGGCCATAATTCACATACACAACCGGCGCCGTGACATCGCCATCACCCTGAAAGGCCACATAGGGCGGCAACGCGCCGGCGAGGCTGTTGGAGGTCTCATCCTGCGGGATGCCTGGCTCCTGCCCGCCCAGCGTTTTCGCCACCGGGCCGACCAGGGCCAGCGACGTGGAAACCGGCGTGGGATAGAGCACCTGATAATCGGCGCGCTTCACCTGCCAGCCCCACTCGCGGAACATCTTCTCGATCAGCGCAGCATTGGCCTGGTTGTGCGGGCTGCCCAGGTGATTGGGGCCGGCGGCCATGGTTTTCAGCCACGCCATCTGATCGGCGCTGCTGATCTGGGCATCATAGGCCGCTTCGCGATTGGCGGCCGGTTGCGCGGCAGCAGCGGTGCCCAGCAGAAATGCCGCCAGAATCAGTGATCGCATGTTCGTTCCCCTCATGTGTTGCCTATGGTCTATCCAGCCGGCGGGGCGGTGACGAGGGGGAAAAACAACGCTACACCAGTGGCCATGCCTGGTCCCCTCTCCGATCTCACCGTCATCGATCTGTCGCGCGTGCTCGCCGGCCCCTATGCCACCATGGTGCTGGCCGATCTGGGCGCCCGGGTGATCAAGGTGGAACGGCCCGATGGCGGCGATGACGCCCGCGCCTATGGCCCGTTCATAAAGGGCCACAGCGCCTATTTCGCCAGCATCAACCGCGGCAAGCAATCGATCGCGCTCGATCTGAAATCGCCTGAAGACCGCGTCATCTTCGAGGCGCTGCTGGAAAAGGCCGATGTGCTGATCGACAATTATCGCCCCGGCGTGATGGCGCGATTGGGTTATGGCTGGGAGGGGCTGGCTGCCCGCTATCCCCGCCTAATCCATGCGGCGACGAGTGGCTTTGGCCAGACTGGGCCGGACAGCCAGAAAGCGGCCTATGACATGGTGGTGCAGGCGATGGGCGGCATCATGAGTGTCACCGGCCACCCCGGCGGCCCGCCCACACGGGTGGGCACCAGTGTGGGTGACATCACCGCCGGCTTGTTCACCGTAATCGGCATCATGACCGCCCTGCATGACCGGGATCGCACGGGGAAGGGCCAGTTCGTCGATGTCGCCATGCTCGACGGTCAGATCGCCATCCTGGAAAACGCCATCGCGCGCTATGCCGCCACCGGTCAGTCGCCAGGGCCGCTGGGCGCGCGTCATCCATCGATCACGCCTTTTGCCGCGTACAGTTGCGCCGATGCGCCCATCGTGATCGCGGCTGGCAACGACCAGTTGTTCACCGCGCTGTGCAAGGCGCTCGGCCTGCCCCAAGATGAACCGCGCTTTGCCGACAACAACGCGCGCACCACCCATGCCGAAGAATTGTCGACTGTGCTGGAAGCCGTGCTGCAAACCCAGCCCGTCGCGCACTGGCTGCCCAAGCTGGAGGCGGCCGGCGTGCCCTGCGGGCCACTGAACAACATCGGCCAGGCGCTGGCCAACCCGCAGGTGAAGGCGCGCAACATGGTGGTGCACACCGCCCTGCCCGACGGCACACCGCTGATCGCCGCCGGCAATCCGATCAAGCTTTCGGCTCATGCCGATCCCGCCACCCGCGCCCCAGCCCCCGATCTGGATGCAGATCGCGCTGCTATCCTGAAGGAACTCGGCCTGTGACGATCAGCGATCTCGCCCTTGCCGAAATGCTCGCCGAAGCGGCCGGCCAGGCCATCCGCCCATGGTTTCGGCGACCATTCCTGGTCGAGACCAAGGAAGATTTCTCCCCCGTCACTGCCGCCGACAAGGAAGCCGAAGCTGCCATCCGCCGCCTGCTGGCGCAGTATCGCCCCGATGACGGGGTGATTGGCGAGGAATATGGCGAAGACCGCCCCGACGCAGAGCGCGTATGGGTGCTCGACCCCATCGACGGCACCCGCGCCTTTGTTTCCGGGCGGCCCCTGTTCGGCACGCTGATCGGCCTGATGGAGCAGGGCACGCCGGTGCTGGGCATCATCGATCAATGCATCATCCGCGATCGCTGGATGGCGGCACCCGGCCAGCACACCACGCTGAACGGAGCGCGAGTGCATGTGCGGCACTGCACCGATCTTGCCCAGGCACGCATCGGCACCACCAGCCCGCAGGCCTTTGAGACGGAAGATTTCACCTGTTTCGAACGCGTGCGCACCGCCGCGCGTGACACGCTGTATGGCGGCGATTGTCACAATTATGGCTTGGTTGCTGCCGGGCATCTCGATGCCGTCGTCGAATCGGGGTTGAAGCTGCACGATTGGGCGGCGCTCGTGCCGATCATAACCGGCGCCGGCGGCGTGATCACCGATTGGGAAGGGCAGCCCCTGACGACAGCCAGCCGCGGCGCCGTTATTGCCGCTGGCGATCCCGCGCTGGCCGCTGCCATTGCCGAAGCGCTCGCCGGGTAAAGCCCGCCCTGCCCCGCCCGTTATCCTGCGAAAGGAAAAGGGCGTGCGATGGCGGGATTTTTCGAGAACATCATCCGGTCCAACCGGCTGCGGCTGGCCTTTGCGACGGGCATGGCGGCGCTCGGCCTGTGGGCCTTTGCCCCTTATGTCACCAGCGAGGTGGGCGGTGAGGCCTATGTCAACGCGCCGATCATTCGCATGGCCTCGCCCATTGCCGGGCTGGTTGCCACCGATCTGCCGCCCCCCGGCACGGCCATCGTCGCGGAACGCACCGCCCGGCTGGTGGCGGCGCGGGTGCGCGACACCGGGCCGCTGGCGGCGCTGAAGGGCCAGCAGGCGGCGCTGATTGCGGCGCGCGATCTCGCCCACCGCCAGATCGCCGAGATCGCCTCAGCCGATCATCGTCTCGCCAGCCGTTCGGCGCGCTTTGGCCAGGCCGCCAGCGCGCGGTTGGCGGCCACCACCCACGCCGCCGAAGAAGCGCTGGGTGCGTGCGAAGCCGAAGCTGCCGAGGCGATTCTGCAGCGTGACCGCGTCGAGGCGCTGGCCGCCCAGCGTTTCGCCACCTTCACCCAACGCGACCGGCTGCGCGCCCTGGCCGCCGCCGGCGCCCGGCGCTGTGGCATGCTGAAGGACCAAGCCAGCGCGCTCGCCATCGAAACGCGCGCGGCAAACAGTGGCCTGTATCTGGCCGGCGCCGCGATGGACGCGCCTTATGGCGACCAGCAGCGCGACCGGCTGCTGCTGCGCCGGCAGGAACTGGAAAGCGTTGCGGCCGATGCCGAGGCGCGGCTGGCCGAGCTCGCCGTGCAGATCACAAGTGAGCAAGAGCGGCTGGCCCGGGCCAGCGCCTTTGATGCGGTGCTGCCGGCCGGCACCGTGGTGTGGTCGCAACCGGCGCCGAAGGGCACCACAGTTGCGCCGGGATCAAGTCTGCTCGAACTGGCCGATTGCCGCCGCCGCTATGTCGAGGTGACGCTGCCGGAACGCCGCATGGAGGCGGTGCTGCCCGGTGCGCCCGTAAAGGTGCGGCTGATCGGCAGTGAAGACTGGCTGGAGGGCCGGGTTGCCTCTGCCGTGGGCGCGGCGGCGCGCCGGGACGGAGCAATGCTGGCGGCCAATCCCGACAAGGATGCGCGCGCGCTTTCCGTGCTGGTGGCGCTGCCGCCGCCACAAAGCCTGGCGCGCCGCTGCGATGTGGGCCGCCTCGCCGAAGTCCGCTTTCCGCGCTGGTAGAATATGCTGCCCGATCTCGATACGGCGCCGGCCCTGCTGGTGGCAGCCCCGCTGCTGCTCACCGCATCGTGCCTGCTGCTGGCACCGCTGTTCGGGCTCAATCGGCCCGCCACCCGCACCGCCATTGTTGCCGGCGTGGCACTCGTGGTGGGTGTCTATCTCCACTGGCGCTTCACCACCACCATCCCGTGGGATGCGCCCTGGGTTGGCCTTGGCTTCGCGCTCACCTGCCTCACCATCGAATTGTTCGGCCTGTTCGATGCCGCCATCCTGTTCGCCGCGCTGCTGAAGCGCACCAACCGCAGCGCCGAAGCCGATGCCGGCGAGGCCCGGCTGGCACAGCGCGACCCTGCAGACTGGCCGGCGGTGGACCTGATCATCGCCACCTATAACGAGCCGATCGAGGTGCTGGAAAAGACCATCCTCGGCGCGCTGGCGCTGGATTGGCCCAATCTCAATGTTTGGGTGGCCGATGATGGCCGACGGGCATGGCTCAGGGATTTCTGCCAAGCCAAGGGCGCCGGTTACATCACCAGGCCCGATAATCTCCACGCCAAGGCCGGCAACATCAACCATGCTTTGAAGGTCACCCACGCGCCGTTCGTCGCCGTGTTCGATGCCGATTTCGTGCCGCAGCGGCCGTTCCTTCGCCGCACCATGGGCTTTTTCGACGATACCGCCATCGGCATCGTCCAGGTGCCGCACAGTTTCTACAACCATGATCCGCTGCAGCAGAATCTCGCGCTGCGGGAGGCACTGCCCGATGATCAGCGCTTCTTCTTCGAAGCCATCATGCCCGGCCGCGACGGCTGGGATGCCGCCTTTTGCTGCGGATCGAACAGCATCACCCGCCGCACCGCGCTCGAAGCCATCGGCGGCGGACTCCCTGCGGGATCGATCACCGAAGACATGCTGCTTAGCCTCGCGCTGCTGCAAAAGGGCTATGTCACCCGTTACCTCAACGAGCCGCTGGCGTTCGGGCTGGCGCCGGAAAGCCTGGAGGCCTTTTTCGTGCAGCGCGCGCGCTGGGCGCAGGGGGCGACGCAGATATTGTTCCTCGATACCGGCCCCTTGGGACGCGGCCATGCCTGGCAGCACCGGCTGTTCTTCCTGCCCACCGCCTGGCTGTCCCAATGCCTCATGCTGATGACCTCACTGATCGCGCCGCTGGTGTTCCTGTTTTTCGACGTTCCGCCGCTGGTGGGCGTGACGGCGCAGAGCGCCATCTTCTTCCTGGTGCCGATGGTGTTTGCCCAAGTGGGCGGCATCGTGCTGCTGGGCGGTGGCCGCTACTTCCCGATCGCCGCACAAGTGCTGGGCACCTTCCAGAGTTTCCGGTTGCTGCCGGTGATCATCAAGACGCTGTTCAAACCCCATGGCCACGCGTTCAAGGTGACACCCAAGGGATCGGACGCGGCCGGCGGCGGCTATCAACGCGGCATCTTCTTTGCCTGCACAGGCCTGATGATCGCCACGCTGGCCGGACTGGTGATCAACGCCTTTCCCGATACGCGCATCGTCATGCAGGGCGCGCTGGTGCCGATGGTCGCTTTCTGGGGGCTGGTGAACGTGGTGGTGCTGTTCCTTGCTGCCATGCTCTGCCTCGGCCGCCCGGCGCTGCGCGCGGAAGAACGCTTCCCATGGCACGAACCGGTGGCGATCTGGCGGCGCGATGCCCGCCATGCCACGCTGGCACGCGGCATCGATATCTCGGTTTCCGGCATCGCGCTGGCAGGCGACGGCGTGGAGGTGGGCGAGCCAGTTCGCGTTCGGCTGCGCGGTTTGGGCAGCATCGAAGGCCGGGTGGCGCGGGCGCGAAATGGCCGCATCGGCATCGCCTTCGACGGCGCCGACAGCCCGGCGCGCGACCGGCTGATCGTGCAGCTTTTCACACGCGGCATGAACGCCACCCAATTGCAGGTGCCGCTGTGGCGAGCGACGCGCACCATGTTGGCCCGCATCCTCACCGCCGACATGCGCCTGCCCACTGCGCCTACCGGTCAGGCCGCCGCACGGCCCGACATGGGCGATGACCGGCTGGAAAAGCGAACCTATGTGCTGCCGCCGGAACATCGCACGCCCGCGACCATGCGGCTGGCCCGCGCCAGTTGAGAATCGCTGGCAACAAGGTGGCGGGCTGCTAACGTGCGCCAATGTTCCGCACACTCTGGCTCATCATCGGGCTGATCAGCCTTGCGCTCGGCATTGCCGGCGTGGTGCTGCCATTGCTGCCCACCACGCCGTTCGTGCTGCTTTCGGCCTATTGCTTCGCCCGTTCCAGCCCCCGCCTGCACGACTGGCTGCTGGGCCACAAGATTTTCGGGCCGCTGATCCACAACTGGGATCAGCATCGCGCCATCTCGCCACGCGCCAAGGTGCTGGCCGTGCTGTCGATGGCGGGGGTGGTGGGGATTTCGATGCTGGTCGGCGCGCCGCAGCGGGTGATCATCATCCAGGCGGTGATCCTGCCGATCACCTGCCTGTTCATCATCACCCGCCCGAACGGACCTATTTCGTAAGACCGGTCCAATATCCGGCAAAGGCCCACAGATCGGCCGCTTCCGCGATGATCTTGTCGGTCGGCTTGCCGCTGCCATGGCCGGCACGGGTTTCGATGCGGATCAGATGCGGCTTGTCACCGATCGGCGCCGCCTGCAGGGCCGCTGCATATTTGAAGCTGTGCCCCGGCACCACGCGGTCATCCGTATCGGCGGTGGTGACGAGGATGGCCGGATAGTCCTTGCCACCCTTCACATTGTGATACGGGCTGAAGCCAAGATTGTAGCGGAACATCTCCGGCTTGTTCATGTCGCCATAGTCATCCACCCAATAGCGTCCGGCGGTCCAGTTGGCATAGCGCAACATGTCCATCACGCCCACCGCAGGCAAGGCGGCGGCGAACAGATCGGGCCGCTGATTGGTGACAGCGCCGACCAGCAGCCCGCCGTTGGAGCCGCCCTGGATGGCCAGTTGCTTCGGCGTGGTCAGCCCCTTGGCTACCAGCGCTTCACCGGCCGCGATGAAATCGTCGAACACATTCTGCTTGTTGAGCAGACGGCCACCATCGTGCCAGGCTTTGCCATATTCCCCGCCACCACGGATATTGGCCATAGCGAAGACACCGCCCATCTCCATCCACACCAGCCGCGAGACGCTGAACCCCGGCGTGCTGCTGATATTGAAGCCACCATAGGCATAGAGCAGGGCGGGGTGCGGCTTGCTGACGTCCACATCCTTGCGGTGGGCGACGAACATCGGAACCTTGGTGCCGTCCTTCGACGGGTAGAAGATCTGGCTCACCGTGTAATCGGCGGGGTTGAACGCCACCTTGGCCTGCCGCACGACCTCTGCCGTGTTGGTGGCCGCATCATAGCGCCAGATGGAGCCGGGGGTGGCAAAGCTGGAGAAGGCAAAATAGGTCTTGCCGTCATCCGACGATTCAAAGCCGCCGGCCGTGCCGATGCCGGGCAGCGGCACCACGTCCACCGGTTTGCCGTCCATCTCATACAGGCGCACCACGGATTTGGCATCTTCCAGGGTTTCCGCCACCAGCCGGTTGCCCAGCAGCGACGCGCCATTCAACGTGGCTGCGCCTTCCGGAACGATCTGGCGGATGGCGGCGGTGATCGCGTTCATGGCAATGATGCAGCCTTTGGGGGCATCCTTGTTGGTGCGGAAATAGAGCGTGTCGCCCTTCGATCCGGCCAGCGACCAATCATGATCCAGCCCGGTCACCAGCGCGCGCGGCTTTTCGCTCTTTGCGATATCGGCGATGCGCACTTCATAACGATCATCGGTGCCTTCGGCGGTGATGATCACCAGCCAGCGGCCATCATCCGTCACCTGGCCGAAATGGCCGCGCTTGGGATGCTCCGGCATTTCAAAAATCAGCTGATCCGCCGATTGCGGCGTGCCCAGTTTGTGGAAATAAAGCTTCTGGTTGAGGCTGACGCCGAGATATTTCGGCCCGGCCTGTTCAGGGAAGCGCGAATAGTAAAAGCCCGAACCGTCCTTCTTCCAGGCAATCGCGCTGGATTTCACCCACTCGATCACGTCCGGCAGATCCTGGCCGGTCGCCACATCGCGCAGCTTCAGCGTGCGCCAGTCAGTCCCGCCATCCTGCACGGCATAAACCAGAAGCTTGCCATCCTCCGACGACTGCCATTCGGCCAGCGCGGTGGCGCCATCCTTGGCCCAGGGGTTGGGATCGATCAGCACGCGCGGTTCGGCACCGGGCGCCTGCACATACAGAACAGACTGGTTCTGCAAACCCGAATTACGGGTGAAGAACTGCACGCCCGAACGCACCCGCGGGATGCCGAAACGCTCGTAATTATACAGCTCGGTCAGCCGCTGGCGGATCGTCTCGCGCTTGGGCAGGCCGGCAAGATAGCCCATCGTCACCGTGTTTTGCGCGTCCACCCACTTGGCCACATTGGCATCGGTGCGCACATCGGCTTCCAGCCAGCGATACGGGTCGGGCACCGAAAGGCCATGACGCGCTTCCACCTCAAACCCGCGCTGGGTTTCGGGATAGGCGATCGGGGCGGCAACAACAGAGGCAGCGGTGGACATCATCATCACAATCGCAAGAGGCAAGCGCACGGCCGGTTTCTCCCTTTTGGGCAATGCCGCACACCATGGCCGCTTGCGCCCGGCATTTCCAGCAATTGCGACAATCCGGTCGCCTGCGACATCATATAAAGCTATCTTTATACTTGCGCGCAAAGGCCATGACCGATAGGGGAGCACCAACTCCAGCTTTCATCAACAGGAATCGCACCATGGCCGATTACGCCATCAAGGACTTGAGCCTCGCCGAATTCGGCCGTCGCGAAATCGCCATCGCCGAAACCGAAATGCCCGGCCTGATGGCGCTGCGCGCCGAATTTGGTGCGTCGAAGCCGCTGAAGGGCGCGCGCATCACCGGCTCGCTGCACATGACGATCCAGACCGCGGTGCTGATGGAAACTTTGGTGGCGCTGGGTGCGGAACTGCGCTGGGCCACCTGCAACATCTTCTCCACTCAGGATCATGCCGCTGCGGCCATGGCAGCGGCCGGCATCCCGACCTATGCCATCAAGGGCGAGAGCCTGGCGGATTACTGGGATTATGTCGGCCACATTTTCAATTGGGGCGATGTTACCTCCAACATCATCCTCGATGATGGCGGCGATGCCACCATGTTCGCGCTGTGGGGCGCCCGCCTCGAAGCCGGCGAAACCATGGGCGAGCCGGAAAACGAGGAAGAAGTCGA